>NZ_JBWGPQ010000004.1:79819-115536 GCF_056331585.1 Thermanaerothrix sp. | reverse complement strand
AAAAAGGCATTGACGATATTGAACATTCCTTCTACAATCAAACCCTGGAGGCCTGGATAAGCGTGAACATCGAATCACCCCTCAACACTCTTGCGGTCAAAACCGAAGCACTAACCCGCATCTACAAGATTCGTGGGGCCAAAAAGGGTGAATTACGCGAACGCGTTGCTCTCGAAGAGGTTAACCTCAGTATATCCCGAGGCGAACTCTTCGGGCTTTTAGGACCAAACGGCGCCGGAAAAACCACCCTGATCAAAATATTAACCACCCTGCTTGCCCCTACCCGGGGGCAAGCCTGGGTGGCTGGCTACGATGTCGTGCGGGAAGCGGATAAGGTACGTCCGCGCATCAATATGGTCTCCGGAGGCGAAACTTCCGGCTATGGGTTGCTCACCGTACGTGAGAACCTCTGGATGTTTGCTCAGTTCTACGGCATTCCCAGCCGCCTTGCGCACCAACGCATTCAAAGGCTATTGGAGATGATCGGCCTGGCCGATCGCGCTAACACCAAATCATCCGATCTTTCGACCGGGTTGCGCCAGAAAATGAATATCGTGCGCGGCTTTATGACCGATCCCGAGGTACTTTTCCTGGACGAACCCACGCTCGGGCTGGACGTTCAGGCTGCACGCGAGGTCCGCGCGTTCATCCGCCACTGGATGAGCGAAAACCCCCAACGCACTATTCTACTCACCACCCATTATATGCAAGAAGCAGAGGAGTTGTGCGACCGTGTGGCCATCATCCACAACGGACGGATTCTGGCCTGCGATACTCCGGAACATCTCAAGCAACAGGTTCAACACGAGGCCATCTTCCAACTCGTGGTTGAACCTGAGCAAGCCCTAAACCTTCCGGCTCTGGAAACCTTGCCTGGGGTTTTGCGACTGCACCAACAATGGCACAATGGCGGACTGGAGATTGAAATCTCCCTGGCCGAGGAAAGCGTGCTACCCCAGGTCATCGGCGAACTTGAACGCCAGCAGGCACACCTGCGCAGCCTGCAAAAACGCCAGCCTTCGTTGGAAGACGTTTTCGTGCAACTGGTCGGGTTACGCATGGAGGAGGTAGAGCGTGAGCGCGGTAACGGTTACCACACCCATCCGCAAGAATAGCGGCTGGCGTCTGTTCCTGCAAACGGTCATAGGCCGGGCTTATCCCCGAGTCATCGGGCAACAGCGCGAGAAATCCTGGCTGATCTTTGAGGTGCTTCTGCCCCTGATTAACGTGGCGGCTTACGTATATGTCTATCGTGCAATCGGGGCCCCTGAAGACTACGTCGGCTTTGTCGTCATCGGCGGGGCGATGATTGCCTTTTGGATGAACGTGCTGTGGAGCATGTCAAGCCAGTTGTACTGGGAAAAAGAGCAGGGCAACCTTGCACTTTACATCATTGCGCCAACCTCGCTGATGGCAATTTTGCTGGGCATGGCGATCGGGGGCATGATCGCTACCCTGCTCCGCGCCGGTGCCATTATTGCCTTAGGCACCCTGCTGTTTAACGTGCATTACGTAGTCATCAACCCCTGGCAGCTACTGGCCGTGTTTGCCCTAACCATGATTGCCCTTTACGGGCTAGGGATGATGACCGCTTCAGTCTTCTTGCTCTTTAGCCGCGAGGCCTGGCACTACGTGAATCTGGCCATGGAGCCGGTCTACTTACTCTCAGGTTTCTATTTCCCACTGAAAAACCTGGGTTTTTGGGTAGCTTTAGGGGCTTCGGTTATTCCCCTCTCCCTCGGCCTGGATGCCATGCGCCAATTAGCCTTCCGCAGTGGCCCCAGTTTGGGCTTCTTAAGTGTGCCGCTGGAAATTGCCATCTTGGCAGTGCTCTCGATCATTTTTCTGATTGCCGCCCGCTGGCTCCTAGCTACGCTGGAACGCCTGGCACGCGAGGAAGCCCGATTAACCGAAAATCGGCGTTAAAATACCCTCATAAGGTTTATTTATGCTCCGTTCCTCAGCACTACGTTCATTCCGAATGGCCGCGTGGCTGGGTTGGCAAATCGAATCCAACTGGACAGATCCTTTTTTATTTGCCATCTATTCGATCATCAAGCCCTTGGCCGCGGCGGGCATTTTGGTCATTATGTATCGCGTGGTTTCCCAACAAGCCTTTGACACCCCTGTGTTCGCCTATCTCTATCTGGGTAATGCCTTCTATCAGTATGTCAGCGCGGTGACCACGGGTGTTTCCTGGGCAGTGATTGATGATCGCGAGCATTATCGCACCCTGAAATATATCTATGTTGCGCCTCTGAACATCCCACTTTACCTTTTTGGGCGCGGGATTGCCCGTTTTCTCACGACCACCTTCGCCGTTCTGATGATCATTGCCTTTGGGGTGTGGCTGCTCAAAATGCCCCTCTCGTTGGCCAGTATAGACTGGCCGCTATTTCTGGTCAGTTTACTGCTGGGTACCGTCATGCTGGCACTGGTCGGCTTGATTCTGGCCGGGGTAACTTTGCTCACAGCACGCCATTCCTATTACATTGGGGATGCCGTTGCCGGAGCGCTTTTTCTCTTCACCGGCGCCATCTTTCCCCTGGAGGTCTTGCCGGCTTACCTGCGTCCCATCGGTTACGCCCTCCCAATTACGTACTGGCTAGAACTGATGCGCCGCGCGCTGATCGGCCAGGTCGCTCAAGCCTTTCCTACGTTTAGCAACGTCAGTAGCGCTCAATTGTTAGGTTGGCTAGCTCTGATGACCCTGGCATTGGGAATCATCAGTTGGATCGTTTTTCGCTGGTGTGAAAGGCTGGCTCGTGAACAAGGTCTCATTGACTACACGTCGAATTACTAACCTTCCCGAAAACGAGGTCTGCTATTCATGTCTAAAACTCGTTTGAGCAATTCTCAGGACCTCCTGGAAGACGGATTTCCCCTGGCAACGGGTCACCTTGAAACCTCTCCTATTGGTCCCGTGAGTATATGGACAAACCCCCGCGGCGTTGTACGCTTGATCATTGGACAGGTCCAAGTCACCACCCATCCCAGCGGCGACCAAACCGCACAGACCATTCTTGATCAAGCCTTGAACGAGGTGGCCGCCTACCTGGCGGGCCATCTGCGCCAATTTACGGTGACGATTGACTGGCAGATGATCTCGCCCCAATCCCGCCCGATTCTAGCGTACACTTACACGATTCCCTACGGCGAAGTACGCACCTACGGGGAGATTGCGTTACACCTGGGCCGCCCCAACGCCGCCCGCGCCGTAGGGAGCGCCATGGCTCATAACCCTATCCCGCTCATCATTCCTTGTCACCGTGTCATCGGCAGTGACCGTTCTCTACACGGCTACGGTGGTGGCGAAGGACTTTCCACCAAGGCATGGCTCTTACAATTGGAGGGACATACCATTGTCAATCAGAGAGTGGTTTAAGTTCATTTTACTGGGATTGATTTGGGGCTCTTCGTTTCTGTGGATCAAAATTGGGGTGCAGGAACTAGGACCGTTTACTCTGGTTGCTCTGCGCGTATTTTTCGCGACCCTGGGATTGATGATTGTTGCCCGCCTACACCGGGCACACCTCCCTTGGCGTGACTTCCTACCTGCGTTCTTCATCCTGGGATTGCTCAACATGGCTTTACCGTTTGTCCTGATCTCATGGAGCGAGCAATATATTTCTTCCGGCATGGCCGCCATCCTCAACAGCACCGTGCCTCTCTTCACCCTTTTAATCGCTCCGCTTTTTCTGGCCGATGACCCATGGACGCTCCCCAAGGGATTGGGGTTGCTGCTAGGATTCTTGGGTGTGGTGGTGCTGATGGCTAATCAGGTCCAGGGCGATCTCACCCGCCCAAAACTGGGACAACTGACCATGCTTTTGGCCACCATCTCTTATGCCGCGGCGGCTGTGTATGCGCGCCGTAAGGTGCGTGGCTTAACTCCCGAGGTGCAATCGTTGGGGCAATCGTTGACGGCCACCCTGATCATGCTCCCGCTGGCTTTCAGCCTTGAAACGCCTTTTACCTTACCCCATCAACCTATCACCTGGATGGCCGCCCTCTGGCTCGGCCTGATGGGCTCGTGCGTGGCAACTTTGCTTTATTATTCCCTGCTCCAATCCATCGGCCCCACTCGCACCACCCTGGTGACGTACATCTTCCCGTTGGTTGGAGTGATACTGGGCACCATCTTCCTTCACGAGCGCCCCGATTGGCATTTGCTGGCCGGGGGCACCTTGATCGTCAGTGGTGTGGCCGTCGTCAATTGGCTACGCCCAACGCCGCGTACCCTTCCTGAAATCAAAAAGGATTTTTAAACCATGGACCAAGACCTTTCAACCTACAAAGCCGGTTTTGTTGCCTTAATCGGGCGGCCGAACGTGGGCAAATCCACTCTGCTCAACGCCTACCTCGGGCAGAAAATCGCCGCCGTTTCGCCCAAACCCCAGACCACGCGCCGGCGTCAGTTGGGCATCCTAACTTTGGGAAATGCCCAGATCATTTTTGTGGATACCCCTGGGCTTCACATCCCCGTTCATAAACTGGGCGAGTACATGAACCGCGTCGCTGAAGAGACACTGACCGATGCGGATGTCCTGGTCTGGCTGGTGGAAGCTCATCGCCTGCCCGGCGAAGAGGACCGCCTGATCGCGCAGCGGCTGCAGAAACTGCAGCATGCCCCGCCCCTGATTCTCGCCCTCAACAAGATTGACCTGGTCAGCGGGGAGGACCTAACCGCCCAACACGCCGCCTATGCTGAATTGGCCCCACAAGCGGTGCGCACCATCCTGCTTTCAGCCACCACCGGGCAAGGCCGGGATGACCTGCTCCAAGCCATCCTGGAATTCCTTCCCGTGCACCCGCCTTACTATGAACCTGATCAGATCACCGATTATTACGAACGCGACATTGCCGCCGAATTGATCCGTGAGGCAGCGCTGCTGCACTTGCGCGACGAAGTCCCCCACGCGATTGCCGTACGTATTGACGAGTACGAAGAACGGGATGAAAACACCGCCTACATTCACGCCACCCTGTTTGTAGAAAAAGAGAGCCAGAAGCCCATTGTCATCGGCAAGGGGGGTGAGATGCTTAAAAAAATCGGCACCACCGCCCGCATGGAGATTGAAGCCATGAGCGGCCGCAAGATATTTTTGGATTTGCACGTCAAGGTCAATAAAAACTGGCGTAACCAGCCGGAAGCTCTGCGCTGGCTGGGTTATACCCTGAAACGATGAGGAAGCAACGATGATTTGGTTTGGAGTGATGGCCATCTTTGCTATGATTGACTGGTGGGCCGTGAGCCGCGAACGTCTGCAGATCCGATATTGGGCGAAACCGGGGGCGTTGCTGGCACTGATCCTGGCGTTTACCACCCTGGGGGGATGGCAAGAAGCCACCCGCTGGTTTGGAATCGGATTGTTGTTCGCTTTATTCGGTGACGTCGCCTTGCTGATGCCGCGTCGCTATTTTTTGTTCGGTTTACTGGCTTTTTTGCTCGCCCATGTCGCCTATATCATCGGCTTCAACCCCACCCCGCCACCGGTGCGGGTTGAAACGCTGGTTACCACCGCTATTCTGGGCGTTATTACCGCAATGGGGTTCCGCCAACTCGCCCGCGGCCTGAGCCAACGGCCTGAAACGACGGTGCTGCTCCCGGCGGTGATGATTTATACCTTAGCCATCGGGGTCATGACTCTCTCGGCCTGGCTGACGTTATGGCGCCCTAACTGGCCGCTTTCGTCCGCCCTGCTGGTAGGCCTGGGGGCTACTCTCTTTTTCATTTCTGATTGGACCCTCGCCAATCACCGCTTAATTGCACCGGTCAAATTTGGCGGGATCATTGTCATTGTCACTTACCATCTTGGGCAAGCCCTGCTCATCGCAGGTGTCTTGCATCAGGCCGGCCTACTCTAACCTCATTGAACTAGTGGCCGAAAGCCTTCGCCCAAGGCATCATGCACCTGCCCGATGACCATAAAGGCCCGCGGATCCACCTCGCGCACTAACTCTTTCAATTGGTTGACCTCAGACCGGGTGATGACACAATACAATACCGGGCGGGGCGCACCGGTATAACCGCCAGTGCCGGGTAAAATGGTGACCCCACGCTCTAACACGCTCATGATGCGTTGGGTGATTGCTTCAGGGTGATTGGTCACAATCAGCGCCATGCGAAAGACGCCCGAGCCTTCCGAAACGGCCTCGGCCGCCACCCCGCTGACGTAGATGACCAACAAGCCATACAGGGCGCGTTCCCAATTGAAAGCGAAACCCCCTCCAAGCACCACTAAAGTATCGGTGATCAAGTAAGCCTGGGAAATTGAGATGCCCAAGCGATGGTTGAGAATGCGCCCTAAAATATCGCTGCCCCCGCTGGTACCCTGGCCGCGATAAACCATGCCTAGGCCAATGCCCAGCAAAATGCCACCATAAAGGCAATCCAGCACCAGGTCTTGAGTCACTCCCTGGGGAGGAATGAACAAGACTAGAAAATCGGTGAAAAACGAGAAAGTCACAATCGCCAACGCCGTGCGCCAGGCAAAGCGCATACCGCCCAGGTAGCGCCAGCCCAGGATGAACAGTGGCACATTACCGATGAAGACCATTAACCCAATTGGCCATTGGGTAAAGTGGTTAATAATTTGGGCCGCGCCGCTCACCCCACCGCTGACAAGCTGTGCTGGCACCAGGAACAGGCGCATCGCCAAAGCCTGCACCAACCCGCCCAGGATGACAAACCCATGTTCCTGAACCGTCTTCCACGAAAAGTCCAAACCTTTCACCCAGGACTGCAGAGACCAGTCCGGGGGCAAAGGTAGCCAGGGAGTCTGTTGAACACCCATCCCAAAACCTCCAACCGCAAGAATGCCAGCCTATTATACGGAACTCCCCCCAGTTTGGGTAGCCGTTAGCCAGCCGGCATGCGCCAGTGGAATGATTAATCTCATCTAATAAAATTCTTACAAATTTGTAAAGTAACTCTAAACCATGACAAACGACTTTACTTTTAGACTAATAAAAGGCCAACATACTCCATATGTCGAGGTATGCTTTGACCCTCAGTCAGCGTGTCTTCCTCATCCTGGTCATCGTTTTATTTCTCACTACAGCGGTGGCTTTCGCCATTTCCCGCACGATATTTCTCCCTCAGTTTGATCGCCTGGATCACGACTATTTGCATCATCGTATCGAACGTGTGCTCGCGGCATTAGCCGCGGAACAAAATCGCATCAGCGCTTCCACCGCCGATTGGGCCTATTGGAGCGATACGTACAAGTTCGTCCAGGGCAGTTATCCCGAATATGTGGATGAGAATCTATCTCCCGAGTCGTTTCAAGGCCTTCAACTTAACCTGATGCTTTTCTATGATGCCCAGGGCCGTTTGGCCTTTGCCCGCGCTGTGGATCTTGCGAGCCTCACCGAGAGCTCTATCACCCCCAGCCTCGTGGAACAAATCGGGAGTGTGCGCTACCGGCTCTCGCCCTACGACCCGCTTTCGGAAGTGCAGGGTATTGTGCTCACTGAGGCAGGGGCAATCCTGGTCTCGGCGCGCTACATTCTCCACAGTGACCGTAGCGGGCCCAGCGGCGGTGTCTATATCGCCGGGCGCTGGTTAGATGCCACCGAATGGGATCGGATCGCCGCCTGGAGCGGGCAGACTTTTAACGTCTGGACCTTGCACGATAACCTCCCCGCATAGGTCAGCCGGATTTTAAGCGGACTTAACGACACCGCGCAACCTCATGTTCATCTTGCCCCTAGCCCGGCTCCGCTCGTTCCACCCGCCGAATTGTGGGCATACTTGCCCTTAAATGACCCGTGGGGCAAGCCAGCGTTGGTGCTCAAAATTGTTCATCCACGCGAAGTTTACCTTCAAGGGGTTGGTAGCCTGCGCACGCTGGGCTTCCTGCTGGTCATCTTCGAAATCCTGCTGGGTGGGGTCATTCTCATATACCTTCAAACCCGTTACGGTCGCCGCCTGAACCGGTTGATGAACGACGTGGAAGCCATGCGCCGCGAAGGCGACCTCAGCCGCCGCTTGGAAGTTACAGGTAGCGATGAACTGGTAACCTTAGCGAGTACCATCAACAATCTAGCCAAAGACCTGGCCATCGCCCATTTCTCCCTCCAGGAGAGTAACCGCAGTCTGCAACAGAGCCTGGCTATCACCCAAACCAGCCTGGAGCGACTCAATGTGCTGCGCCAGATTGATCAGACCATCGCCAGCGACATCCGCCTGAGGGACAAATTAGTCACCATCCTGAATCTGATTCGCGATGCGTTGCGTGTGGATGGTGTTGCTTTGCTGCCGGGGCCCCATGGTTCGTTTGCCTTACCGGCGCCGGTGCTGTCCGAGGATTTTCCCTTGCCTCATGCGCCCTGGCTTTACCACCTGCCCTCCGCTTGGCTCGGGGCTACAACAACCCAACGGCGTGTTCAGATCATTCAAAGAGAAGATCTGCTGAGCCTTTGCCACCCCGCCGATTTGAATCCCCGCTGGCTCGCCTTAGCGCCCTTGCAGGCTCGCAACCACGATTATGGGATTATGCTCGTCCTGGTCTCACGCCAGGACAAAAGCCCTGATCCCGATGACGAGTGGTGCACTTTTCTCGAAGCCCTGGCGTTCCAAATCGCCATCGCGCTAGAAAATGCTCAACTTTTGCTCACCACCGAGGGTTTCAATGCCGAACTTAAAGCCGCCATTGAAGCCACCCTGTTAGGATGGTCGCGGGCACTCGAACTGCGCGACCGCGAAACCCAAGGACATTCCGAACGGATGGTACGCCTCTCCCTCGCCCTGAGGCGGCGCTTGGGTTTGCAAGGGCAGGAGTTGGATGACCTGCGCTACGGGGTGTTGCTCCATGATATCGGTAAAATCGGTATTCCGGACAATATCCTGCTTAAGCCCGGCCCACTTACTCCTGAGGAATGGGCGATCATGGGCAGCACCCCCAAATCGCTTACGACTTGCTTAAAGACATTCCCTTCTTGCGCCGGGCGGTAGAAATCCTGTATGCTCATCATGAGCGTTGGGATGGCAGTGGCTATCCGCGGGGGCTAAAGGGGGAAGAAATCCCCCTAGGAGCGCGCATCCTTGCCGTGGTGGATGTGTGGGATGCTCTCACCAGTGAACGTCCTTACCGCCCCGCCTGGTCGCCCCAACAAGCACAGGCATATCTCCAAGATCAGGCCGGTGTACTCTTCGACCCCCAAGTGGTAGCGGTTTTCCTGGGCCTGTTGGATGAAGAATTACACCCTGAGGAACAACCCACAGTGACCACCTCGGCCTAGAATTATAGGGAGATGAACCCTATCCGCACTTTCGGCACCGGTGACCTGCCGGCACTAGTTGCCCGTCAGGGAGGTGGAGGTTGGGTTACTTCATTAAGGCCAGGTGCGTGGCGTTTATCGTTGACGGCTACCTCTTCTAGTACCTACGCCCTAGCCCAACTGGACGATTACCTACACCTTCCTCGTTCTCACTTTCGCTGGCACGCCCCCCTCCAACTCGATCTGGAAGCCCGTGCCTCGGCCTCCGATCTGCCCGGCACCTGGGGATTCGGGCTGTGGAATGATCCATTTGCCATGCCGTTAGGGGTGCGTGGCAATGCACGGCGCTGGCCAGCCCTACCCAATGCTATCTGGTTCTTTTACGCCTCTCCCCGAAGTGCCCTGACTCTGTATGACGGATTACCGCCGAATGGTTTTCTGGCCGCCACATTTTCATCCCCCACATGGCCCAGTTTGGCTCTGCTGCCTGCCATGCCCATCCTTGCAGGCCTGCTCTGGCCACCCACGGCACGCTGGCTACGCCGTTCACTACGATATTTCATTCGTCAAGATGCCCAGCGCCTGGATCACGATGTAACGACCTGGCACCACTATTCCCTACACTGGCAACCGAACCATGTCAGATTCAGCATGGACAGCAACGTTGTCTTTGAAACCACAATTATTCCCCAAGGGCGCTTGGGAATGGTAATCTGGATCGACAATCAATATGCCGCTTACAACCCTCAGGGGCAGGTGCGCTTTGGGTTGGAAGCCACGCCGCCTGCTTGGCTAGAAATTTGCGGATTGCGCATCACCAGCGAATAAAAAAGCCCTGCCAATGAAAGGCAAGGCCATCTTTTTCATGCACCGGTAGAAGGGTTTAGCGCACAATCAACTGCAGAATCAACCCCAGCATGAAGAACAAGCCATAGGCACGGCTCTGGTAGAACGAAGCCGCCACAAAATACAGCGGCCAAGCACTGCGCGCCGGTTCTTCCTTGGGAGGCTCACTCGGACGCGGATGGCGATAAACCGTCAGTGCCGGACGCAGCCAATAGAAGGCACCTAACACCACCAACATCGCTGGCGAGAAGTACCCACTGACCACCAAGGCAATCACGCCCAGGTACTGCAACGCCATCATCGCCAACACGATATAACGCGAGGCCGTCTCACCGAGAATGACCGGCAGGGTGCGAATCCCCTTGGCGGCATCTTCTGCCCGCTTATCAATGTGTTTTCCGAAAATCACCGTGGTTGGCCCTAAAGCATAGACCAAACCCGCCAGGGCCACGTTCCAATCCCACTGACCGGTAATTACATAATAGCCACCTCCGATCATCAATGGCCCCCACACCAGAAGCACGGCCAATTCGCCCAAACCAATGTATTTGAGCGGGTAGGTGTAAAAAAGGACAAAAAACGCCCCGATCAAGAGCAAACCCAACGCCAGCCAGCCATTCACGGCTACCAGATACGCCCCGGCAGCCAGAGCAAGCAAGCCGGTCACTGCCGCATAGGTCAAGTGCTCACGCTTGGTCATCAATCCCTGCTCCAAGGGTTGTGGGCCGTATTGGGTGCGGAAATAATTATTGGCATCCACCCCACGCGAATAATCGGTGTAATCGTTGAGCAGGTTGTTAGTGGCATGGGCAAGCACCAGCCCCAACGCTAGCAATAGCCAGCGCCAGAGATCAAACTTGCCGGCGTGGGCAGCCAGCAGCCCAGCGATGCCAGCCGAAGTAAAAGTCATAATTAATACAGCAGCGCGGGTTGAAATCAACCACCGCGAGATGATATCCAGTTGCTGCCATTCCTCGCGACTGATGCGGGGGATCACGCGCAGCGCTTGAATCCACATACGGACATTCATTGCCGACCAACCTCCACAACAAGAGTTATTAGGTCAAACAAGACTTATTATACCGCTGCCTTAAGGAAAAGAGGCGCAGCGTGTCTATCGGCTGCGCCTTTTCCAAGAGAAGAAGACCCATGCCAATGTCAATTAGTCGAATTTCTGCTTGAGCCGCGCGCTCTTGCCAGTGCGGTTGCGCAGGTAATACAGGCGTGCCCGACGCACCTTGCTGTGGCGCTCCACCACCACTTTCTCAATACGCGGCGATGTGAAGAGGAACGTACGTTCCACCCCAATACCGTTGCTGGCAATTCGGCGTACCGTGAAAGTAGAGCCAGCCCCGTTATTGTGAATGGCCAGCACGGTACCCTTAAATTCCTGCACCCGTTCACGGCCGCCTTCGACAATCTTCACATGCACCGAAACCTGGTCCCCCGGTCGCAGCGGTGGGATGTTCGGATTTGGCGCGGGCTCAATGGCTTTGAGCAATTCGTTCATCGTAACACCCTCAATTCACAGGCTCTGCCAGGCACCCCGTTATCCTGGTCAAGGCGAAGGCAAATTATACCACATTCTCTATATTGGGAAGGTGCCATTTTAAATTCCCTTCGCCGGTACTGCCAGCGGTCAAATCAGGTAAAATGAGGATGTCCGATTTTCTTGTGCTCATTTTTTAGGAGAAAACGTGCTTATTTTCCTTAGTCTTATCGGCGTTCTCATTCTCGCTTTAGGTTTGTTCAGTGCCTATTTGTGTTGGCGAGCGTTACACCCTCGCGTTATCCCTCTATTGAAAACCTACCGGATTGAAATTGAGCACGGACGACTGGATGAGCACGCCTACCGCACCTGGCCCAAGCAAGAGGTCAAAATCCGCTCGCCGTGGGGCTACTACTTGGCTGCTACCTACTTCCCCCAACCCGGCGCCAAACGCACCCTGATCTTCGCGCATGGTCATGGCTACAGTCGCTTTGGTGGGGTCAAGGTAATCCCGTTCTTCCATCGCCTTGGTTTTAATGTCTTGCTGTTTGATCAGCGTGGCCACGGGCTGAGCGGAGGGAACACCTGCACCTACGGATATTATGAACGCTACGACCTGAAAGCCCTTACCACATGGGCTCTGGCCCAATTGGGGCCGGGCGGAATAGTCGGTACACTGGGTGAGTCGCTGGGAGCAGCCACCTGCTTACTCCACGCAGCTCTGGATCCACGTGTCGCTTTTGTCATCGCCGATAGCCCTTACGCTCGCCTGGATGATGTGTTCAAGCAACGCCTGCGTGAAGATTATCACCTCCCCGAAATTCCCTTTTATTACACCACCACTTGGCTCTGCCGCTTGATCGCCGGGTTTATGCCCCACCAGGTTGCCCCCGTTGAAGTCATGCCTTCTTTGCAAGCTCCGGTGCTGCTGATCCATGGAAGTGCGGATGCCTTAATCCCGGTAGAGACAGCCCAAGAACTCTATCACGCTGCACCAGAAGGGAAGTGCATCCTTTACATTGCCGAAGGCGCCGAGCATGTAGGAGCTTTTGACCTCAATCCCACGGCTTACTTTGATCACATTACGGCTTTTTTACGCACGTTTGGCTTCATCGAACCCCTGCCAGAACACACCACCCTTGTGACGGCTCCTGCCCTTCCCCGTCAGCGCCGCCGCAATGCTCAAAAACCAGTTCAAAACGCCGTTTCTCCTGAAGCCCAAGGATGGGAGCCCTCAGATCAAACTTTATCCTCGCCGATCCAAGAGCCACGCGCACAAGATGATGTTCCACCCCCCTCTTCCGAACCGGAAAAATTAGAGACGCCCGCGGTTGCTCGTCGTAAGCGCAGGCGTCCCCCCAAGACAGCGTCAAATTTACCCCATACCCGTTAGGCTGGCGGCATGCCGTGCACCGTACCCCTCGCCGTTCCGGCCCGTCGGGCAGTTTTGGTTTTGGCCCGGCGGCGTTCCTTGCGCGCGGCTGTAACAGCCTTTTTCTCGCGCGCCAAATCATCCTGACGTGCCAGTTCAGTCCCGGTCTGCACCGCTACAATGGCTGAGAAGACCAATAACAAAGTACCGACAAAGACCACAATCACATCGTATAAGGTGAACAGGCCTAAGGGGGTTGTTAAAACGGGGTTACCGATAAAGAAGATGATCGCATTGGCCAAAATCGCCATAGCCCGCACCTCGGTTGGCCCAATCTTGGCAAACGAGATGCGAAAAACACCCTTGGTGATCATCAACAGGTAAACTACAATCGAGGTTTGGAGATAGGATATTGCCCCCAGCAAGGCAATGGTCAGGTTGACATAGGGTGAAAGCCCCAGACCGATAAAAATCAGCACCACACTAGCCGTGTCAACAAGGTGATCAATAAAAAAGCCGTAATGAGGCCGCTCAATCTTGCGATAGCGTGCCAGTGTGCCGTCCAGGCTATCCCCAAACCAGTTCAGGATAAATCCCACCGATGCCAGCCAAAGAAAGGCCGGATGAACTGAGGTTAATCCATAACTTATGGCGATCAAAATGCTGGAAAGGAAACCGATGGCCGTCAACATATCCGGGGTCACCCAGGCCGGCATCATGCGTGCCAGCCAAGCCAGTGCCGGACGCTCCAGGGGCCCCAGCAGAATATCATTGATGCGTTGATGGTCTTTCAAATTGGGTTGATCCATAGGCGAACTCCTGGGCAGGTGGTCTACCCCCATTATAGAACGAAACCAGGGCAAAAACCAGTCCTCATTTTTGACGATTTGATGAAGAAATTCTTAGAGGGTCTTATGTAAACCCGTTGCGGTCTCATGACAAACAATACAACCCCATAGCCCTAGAAAGGTAACGCCGTTGCGACTTCCGGCCATACCGGGTAAAACATCGCCCACTGATGTGGCACCTGCCGGATAAGCACTTCGGCTTCGCGCAAAACGGCCTCGGTATTCTGGATTAACGCCTGCTCTAAATCTTCGGCGGGCTGCATGATCACGGGGGGCCGAGCCACGACGGAATAACGCCCCTCCCCTACACCGATGCAAGCCACGACGATAATGGGCAGATTGAGTTGTAGCGCTAAGCGCACATGAAAGACCGGTAAGGAGGCTGGGCGGCCAAAAAAGCGGGGATAATAACGCGCCTCACTCAGTGGGCGATCAATCCCGGTCAGCACAATACCCCCTTTTTGTAGGCGTGCCCGTGCCTGTTGCAAGGCGCTCATGGAGATAGGGGTAACCTCAATACCGCTATCGCGGCGCAGTCGGTTCTGCCAGCGATATGCCCCCGGCGGCTGGGGGTAAGACAGAACCTGGAAACGCAATCCGCGTAAGGCCAGTGCGCGTCCAGCCAGGTCAAAATTACTCAGATGGGGAGTAACTAAAAACGCTGGACCACCCTCATGGAGTAAGTGATCAAAAAGGTCCTGAAACTCGGGGGAAAACGTCACCCGCTCCAAAACCTCTTGCGGCCGGTTGAGGGTATGGAAGTAAACGTAAAGGTTACGGGCGTGGATACGTAAAACCTCCCTGACGATTTGACGCAATGCCTGGCGGGTCAGATTTTCGCCGCGAATGACCCATTGGTTGACGCAAATCGCCTGCACAATGGCCGACCGAGTTCGCGAAGCAACCAACGCCGCACCCAGGTCGGCAATACGATATCCCAACCAGGGAGGCGTGGCCTGGCTGATTCCCAGGCCTAGCGCAACGGCGAAGCGGCTGTAAAGCAAGGACTGCAGTAGGTTCATGGCTGAATTCCTCCCGCCTTGATTTTAACGGGTTCGGGGGATGAACCTCGCTTGAACAACCCCGAAAATTCGTTCTAAATTAACCCACCAAAACTCTTGATATAGAACAAATGTTCTGTTATACTATATTTACCGTTCAAAAAGGCCAGAAAAAGGAGCGAAAACAAATGGCCATCCTAACTCAAAAATATCGTTTGGATTTGGCATCAGAGGCGTCTTCCAGGGCAACTCGCCTTGAAATTTCACCGCTTGCATCCCAATATGCACCGCGGCCAACTCTCGAAGAGGTTATCTCTAGATTACCTTTACTCACCCATGAAACGGCTTTTTTAGGCATTTGTGAGGATGGCGTTCCGTTGTTACTTGATTTGCATAACCCATCCCCAGGCGCTTTGCTAATTATCGGTCGTGAGAACCCCACAGCGGTCAACCTTATTGAGATTGTCCATCAATCGTTGTTGATCGCGAATAACCGGTTTACCTTGGAGCTCTTCCGGATCAGCGACAGTATCCTCGCACCATCACACCCCCTTGAACACTGGATTAATCCTCATGATCGCACCCTCGAATCCACCCTGCGTCAATTAGCGGATGTCACCAATGCGCGCCAAAACGGAAAAATGCGGGGTCCGTCCATCGTCCTCCTACTGGACAACCTCGAGTGGGTGTTAGAGGCCGATCCCGAAGCAATATGGGCTTTGGAGTACATACTCCACTACGGGCCGAACCAAAAAATCTGGCCAATTGTAGCAGCGATCGTCGAGAATGAAACCATTCGCCTGCGTTGGTTGCGCCGATTCAAAACCCTGATCTGGGCAGCAGATTTAAGTTTAGAAACGAAACAAAAGTTCAGCCTCCCCGCACATCCTTTCAGCACGACCTTACCCGCTTCCTCCTGTTTCAGTCTTAAAAGCCAGGGGCAATGGCTGCACATTTGGGTTCCTGAACGATAAGATCCTGAGGTGGAACAATGAAAATGGGAATGCTTTGGTATGATGATAACCCAAAAGCCGATTTGTACGCTAAAGTTCACCGTGCGGCGGAATATTATCACAAGAAATACGGCGTTCGACCCAACCTTTGCTTTGTACATCCCAGCATGTTGAATCAAGAACGCCTCCAACTCAACGGCATCGAGGTGCGTACGAGCCGACGCGTTCTACGCAACCATTTATGGCTTGGTTTGCTTGAACTCGGCGACCCAGCCCCTTCGTTCCAAGGAAGTTAATGGGTCAACTCAAAGGACAATTATCCCTTTGACTCGGTCTCACGATCAGAATGCGCTATTAACCCTTGGAAGAGGCGGCGTAATACCCCGAGCAACGAAGATGACTTTACGCCAGCGAATTGTTCGCGAAAATGATTCGCCGCCTCTTCGGGGGTCACCTCGCGCCGATACTGCTCGCGCAAATACCATAGATGCTCAATAATCCATAAATAAAGGTCGGCCACGGTACGGCCTGGAAAATCCTTGAGCAAGTCACTGGCTTCAATGACCTGTGCCAGGGGTAGATATACCTCATCATACCAGGACGCCACTGCCTCTTCATACGGCACTTCCTCTCCGCGCTCCAAACCCATAAAGTAACGATGCACATCAATGTGTTCCAGCAATTTGGCGTACTGTCCCGGTAACGTCAGGTCTATCTTCGCTCCAGGGCGTAGTTGATCCAACCGCGTTTTTTCATAAAACTCCCCTTTTTCATGCAATGTGATCAACTCGTCAATATCCGTGTGCTCATCAATCGGCACTGGGGTTTCAATTTCAATCACATAGGCGTCAATGAATTTCTGCCCCCGTTCGCGCGCTACCGAGACGCGGTGATTGCCATCCTTCACAAAATACGCCTCACCGATCTTGTAAAGCTCCACCGGCGGCAGGTCGATATCCTGCAAATGAGCCACGTCAATGCTAATCCAACGCGAGGCAGTGCGAGAATGTCGAGGTAGAAAGGCACGGTCAAAATCCTGATAACGTCCTACACTCCCGATAATCTTCTCAATCGGCACCTCTTGCAGTCCAATATAATGTTGTCCTTGCATCGGGAGCCGCGCCTTCACCTCGTCAAAAGGCAAAAGGCGATTTGAGGACTGGGTAAACCATGAGAAAACCGAACGCCAGAAACCTTTGCGTAATGCCGCCTCAAAATCAGCCTTGGCAAGGCGTTCAAGAAAACTTTCATCCCGAGGGGGAATTTCGTTCACGCATAACCTCCCGTGCCTTACGCCGCGGCCAGAAAGCCGGGCGCGATTCAGGTGCCTCATACACAATTTCGCGGTAACCGTAAGTATTCATGACAATCGTCTTACCCACGCGGGTGATGGTTGGGATGTCATTGCGATAGACATGAACGTGCCCATGCAGATGATAAGCGGGTTGAAATGTTTTAATCAACCAGCGAAATGCTTTAATCCCACGATGGGGGCGGTCATCCAGATCATGGATCTTCCAGGGTGGCGCGTGGCTCACAAAAATATCCAGGTAGCGCCCATAGAACAGATAATTGAGCAGTAGACGGGGCACTAACCCCAGCACCATGAGCCACATCTCTGCCTGGGAATACTGGTGCGGGCCGTAATTATACTGCAGGCACCCCTCAACGCCGGCCAGGAGCAAACCTTCCGGTGTACGCACCACCCGTCGGTGGAGGTTAACGGCTCCCCACGGGGCATGCGGATCGCGTCCTGTCCCCAGTTCAACCTTATCCACATGATTCCCTTCCACATAATAAAGTGGGCGGTCCAGCATACTGATAATAAACTCAAGATAGTAATGGGGCAGATCACCACAACTGATCACCAGATCAATGTGACGAAAGCGGTTAACGATGTTGGCGTCATAGATAAAACCCAATTCCACATCACTAACCGCCAGGACATTCATGTGTCCCATCCCACGCTCATCATAGCATCCTGAGCGGTCTTGTTCAAGCCCCATTCTCTCCCTCTGAGGGACCTAACGCAACCACCATGGCCATGGCCAACGTACGGGTATGGGTAATGCTCACCGACCATTCCCGCAGATGAAGTGCCGCCGCACGTTCCGCCGCCTGACCGTACAAACAGAGCAAAGGTTGGCCTTCCGGGCCGCGCCGCACTTCAATCTCTTGCCAGGAAACGGGGCCAATACCGCACCCCAAGGCCTTCGCCACGGCTTCCTTGACCGCAAACCGCCCCGCTAACACCGCCAGATCCTCGTTCGCCTCCTCTAACTCCAAGGGAGTAAAGACGCGGCGCAAAAACCGCTGACGAATTTGCGGATCAAGCCGCTCAAGGCGTTGAATCTCAACCAAATCGACCCCACACTGTAGTGCCATGGCACTAGCTTTCTAAAGGCGGGCCTGCGCTCACAACGATCAAGCGCTCGGGATCAAGGTAGCGACGCGCCACCTCAAGAATTTGTTCCCGCGTCACTGCACATACCTGCTGAGGATAGCGTTGCAGATAGTCCAATCCAAGGTTAAACCGCTCCATATTCAGAATCGCGCCAGCCACCCCAGCATTGGATTCCAAAGAGAGAGGCAACCGTCCGATAAAATGGGATTGACTATCGCTCAGTTCCTCTTCGCTCACCGGCTCGCTGACGAAACGGCGAATCTCCTCCTGAATGAGTGTGATCGCCCGCTCCAAGTTGGCCGGGTTGACCCCTGCATTGACCTCCCAAGAACCTGCCATCATCCAGGCATTCAGGCTGCTCATAGCATAATAGGCCAGACCTGCTTTTTCTCGAACGACTTCGCCAATCCGTCCCATCATGCCAAATTGACCAAGGATATTATTGCCCAGCGAGGCCGGTAGATAATCGGGGTGATTCCGCCTTGGCCCCAGGGTACCGATGATCAATTCGGTCTGGACTTTATCGGGCAATGGCACATGTTGACGAACGCTCTGCGCCGGCGGCTTCACGGCTGGAAAATTTTCCTTATCTGTGAGAGGAGCGGCTAACCAATCGCCTAAGGCAGTGTTAACCTGAGCAATCACCTCCTCGGCAGTTACCGCTCCCACCACCACCAACACCATCCCCTGTGGACGGAAATACTCCCGATGAAACCCCATCAAATCCTCACGGGTGATTTTCTGAATGGTTTCAGGATAGCCGTCTTCGGAACGCCCATAAGGATGGTCCGGAAAGAGCAACGCATCAAAGGTCAGTTCGGCCATTTCTGCCGGATCCTGGGCGCGGATGGCCAGGCTTGTCAGCAGTTGCGCCCGCAGTCGTTCCACTTGTTCAGTGGGGAACGTAGGCTCACGGACACACGATGAAAGCAGATTCAGCAACAGCGGCAAATCTTCAGCTAAGGCGCGCCCGCCAAACGTAATAGTGTGAACGTTGGCGCTAAAACCCAGGCTTGCCCCGGCTGATTCCAACATATCGTGAAGAGTGTGAAAATCATAACGGGCAGTGCCGCGCATCAGCGCCCGCGCCGTGAAGCCGGCCAAACCCAATTTGTCCAACGGGTCATACTGGCTACCACAAGGTAAATAACCATTTAGGACCACCGAGGCACTGTTGAAATTACTGCGTGTTAAGACCACAATACCGTTTGGGAGTTCTACCCGGGTGATATCCTCCGGCCCGGGGAGTGAGCGCCAAATCTCAGATGAGGGCATTGCTGTCATGCCATTGCCTCCTCGCCAGTAGGTTGATAAATGCCCACTACCCGCCGTTGGGGTTGGAGATAAGTTTGAGCAATGCGCTGAACATCCTCAGCCTGCACCACTGAGAGCCGCTCAACGTAATGCGCAAACCATTCATAAGTCGCAAACATTTCCGAAAACCCCAACCAGAAGCCCTGGTTGGTAATATTTTCGCTCCCATACGCAAAGAGCGCGCGGGCTTGTTTGAGCGCACGCTGGATCTCCTCCTCGCGTACCGGCTCTTCTTGCAAACGCCGAATCTCCACATCAACAGCGTTCAACACGGCTTCAGGCGTGCTTTTAGGGTGAACGGTGATTACCAAATCGTAGAGATAAGGGTCAATGGTAGCGTGCAAACCACCCCCAATGCTCACCGCCAATTCGCGCTCAACCAGGGCTTGGTAGAGGCGTGACGTCTTGTTGGAAATGCCCCCACCACCGAACATATTCAAGCTACTCGGCCCCGATAACAAACTATCTAAAACCGTAAAGGCAAAGAAATCAGGATGGTTTGCTGCCGGGGCCCGATAGGCCAGATGCATAAACACCGTTGTTCCCGGCCCTTTCACCTCCACCCGCCGCTCCTGAGCCAGCGGCGGCTCTTGAGGGATCTCTTTGCGGATGACCTCACCTGGCGGCAAATGACCGAAATTCTGCTCAATTTTCTTGAGCATCGCGTCCGTCTCAAAATCGCCTGCCACGGCAATCAGGGCATTTGCCGGTGTGTAATAACGGCGATAATGATGATACAAATCCTCACGGGTGATCTGACGCAGATCCTCCTTAAGTCCGACTACCTCATAGCGATAGGGATGATGGTCAAACGCCGCCATTTGCACTGCCTCGCCCAAAAGGAAGAGCGGTTCGTTCTCACTCCCCTCGCGTTCGGAAAGGATCACCGTGCGCTCCGCTTCCACATCTTCGGGATCAAAACGGCTGTTGACCATACGGTCGGCCTCCAGGTCAAGCGCAAAGTCAATCTTATTCGCCGGAAGAGTTTCAAAGTAAGTTGTCCAATCCAGGTACGTGAAGGCGTTCCACATCCCGCCCTCGCGCGAAATCCAACGATCCAGCACACCAGGGGGGAAGCGCGGCGTCCCCTTGAACTGCATGTGCTCAACCCAATGAGAGAGGCCAGTCTTTCCGCGCACTTCATCCCGCGAGCCCACCCGATACCAAACCCAAAAACTGATCAGTGGCGCAGTGTGAATCTCTTTCAGAAGCACGGTCAACCCATTGGACAATTGGGTGCGTGTTATAGGTATCTCGTTAACCATTATGCTCAGAGCCTCCTTTTTTATGAATCATGCCTAAGTTACCCGGTATTATCAATTCGAAGTTCATTTATAATAAAACCGGAATGCCACATCTGACCCCCAGGAGAACGCGATGAGCCTCGAAAATCGCTATTGGGTTGCTATTGCTGGTGCCGGCCCGGCCGGCCTTTACGCCGCGCAGCATCTGGCCGAAAACGGGGTACAGGTCGTTTTGTTCAACCGTGATATCCGCCCCGGTGGATTGGCCGAATATGGTATCTACCCGGATAAATTGCGTCTCAAAAACGGCCTGCGCGCTCAATTTCAGCAGATCCTTTCGCTACCCGAAGTCCATTATTATGGCAACGTCCGCATCGGACGTGAGGGTGATTTTACCCTAGATGACCTACGTCAGTTAGGCTTCCAAGCCACTTTGGTCGCTGTTGGCGCTCAAGGCACCAAATGGTTAGGGTTACCCGGCGAAACTCTGGAAGGGGTCTATCACGCCAAGGACATCGTGTATCATTATAACAAACTCCCCCCTTATAGCCAGCGCACTTATAAGATCGGTAAAAAAGTGGCCATTGTCGGGGGTGGCAACGTTATGGTAGATATCGCCCACTACTTGATTGACGTTTGCCGCGTAGATGAGGTGGTCGCCATTGTACGGCGTGGCCCTAAAGAGGTGAAATTCGATCGTCGTGAGCTGGAAATGGTGGCCGCTAATCTAGATTGGGATGCGTTCGAAGCCGAACTGGAACGAGTTGCCCCTGTTATGCGCGCACTAGGACAAGACCCTGAAACTTCACGAGAATTGGTACGCAACGCCATGAACAAAGCTGGCCTCAAGCGTTCGCCGACACGGTTATGGATTCGCTTCCTGGCTTCCCCCCGTCGCATTCTGGACAATGGTCAAGGCGCCGTGGGGGGGATCGAACTTGAAGATAACACCCTGGTGCTCCAAAACGGCGAGGTTGTCGCTAAAGGCCTGGGACATACCTGGGTCATGCCGGTGGATACGGTCATCTTTGCCATTGGAGATCGGGTAGATGAGACCCTGGGTCTTCCCGTCCACCGTTACGAGTACGATAAAAATCCCCATCCGCGTTTTCCAATTGAGGGCGAATCCTACGAGGCATATGACAGCGAACGTAATGAACCCATCGAAGGGGTTTTTGTCGCCGGCTGGTCGCGCAAGGCCAGTAGCGGATTGGTGGGCACGGCGCGCAAAGATGGTGTCAACGCCGCACGTGCCATTTTGAGCTATCTCGCCACCCTTTCCCCTTTGCCCGAGTCTCTTCTGCCGCGCATCGAACAAGCCATCCACATGCTATCTCACCCCGTGGTCACCAAAGAGCATCTCGAACGCCTTTATCAGGCCGAAGCCGAACGCGCGCGGACACTGGGTCTAGACGATTATCGCTTTGCGACCAATGAGGAAATGCTCGAGGCTATGGGGCTGTTGGGTGTCGCCCACTAAGCACGCATGATGCTATAATAAGTTTTAGCCCACTCCTTGCGAGGTTCAATGCGTTTTTTGGTTACTGGAGCCGCCGGTTTCCTGGGTTCAGCACTTGCTAACCGCTTGGTCGCAGAAGGTCATACCGTCGTCGGCTTAGACGATTGTTCCACCGGTGACCCAGCCACCTTATCCCCCGAGGTTCACTTCACCCGGGGCGATATCAATGACCGCCCCAAGTTATGGACACTGCTCCAAGAGGTGGATTGTGTCTACCACCTGGCAGCGCGTGTCCTGGTGCCGGAATCCATCCTTTACCCACGCGAATACAATCACGTCAATGTTGGGGGGACGGTCACTTTAATGGAAGCCATGCGCGACGTGGGCGTGCGGCGGGTAGTATTCATTTCCTCGGGGGCGGTCTACGGTTATCAAGAACAACAGCCGGTGCGTGAGGATGCGGTTCCTAACCCTCGTTCACCTTACGCTGTCTCTAAATTGGCTGCAGAGTACTACGTGCGCACCATCGGCGCCCTGTGGGGAATCGAAACGGTGTGCCTGCGCGTCTTCAATGCTTACGGACCGGGTCAGCATCTTCCCCCAGTGCACGCCCCGGTGGTGCCGAACTTCCTGCGTCAAGCGGTTCAGGAAGGCACGTTGGTTGTCCACGGGGATGGCTCGCAAACGCGCGACTATGTTTACGTGGACGATGTGGTCGAAGCCATGCTCGCTGCAGCCACCGCCAATGGGGTAGATCAAACCATTATCAACGTGGGCAGTGGACGTGAAACCAGCGTGCGCGAATTGGTGCGCCTGGTGCTTGAGATTACCGGTACACAACCCGAGGTGGTCTATAATCCGCGTGCCGATGGCGGCCCCGCCCGCCTGTGTGCCGACATCCGCCTGGCGGCTGAGAAACTCGGCTACCGCCCACGAGTAAGCTTAGAAGAAGGTTTGCGCCTTACCCTAGAACGAGATCCCCGTCTGAAGCGACGCAATGGGAACGGGAAAGGGGGCGAACGGGAGACGGCGCGATGATACAGAAATCCTCTTCATCATTCCAGGGTTGAATGGATAGGGAAGCAATGAGCGGGGAGAATCAGCCAGCCTTAATTCGCACGAAGCGCGCGTTTTATATACCAGCATTTCTCGGTGTCCTGGTTTTGATCGCCTGTGCCCCAACCCAACCTCAACCCACACCCCAAACCGGGATATTTGAGGTGGACCCGGTGTTTCGCGAGTTTTACCGGATGCTGGGCGGTGAACCCTTACTTGGGCCGGCGATCACCCGCGCATTTCACTTTGAGGCTAACCTGTGCCAATATACCCAAAATGTCCTGATGTGCTTTAACCCCTACGCCGAGGACCGCAAACGTTTTTACCTCTTTCCCTTGGGGCAAGTGCTCAATCTGCGCGAAGATCCCGGCCTGGTCGCAGGTGATGGCACCATTATCAACGGCTATTTGATCTATGAAGAATTTGTGCCTTTATATGATCGTTTGGGTGGTTCGCTCTACGCCGGCCACCCTCTCACTCAACCCCGTTATAATGCCACCCACAACCGCATCGAACAATATTTCGAGAATGTGGGCTTTTATCGCAATTTAGACGAGCCTCCCGGAAATGTGCATTTATTGGCTTATGGAGTGTTCGCCTGTGATGCTTACTGCCGCTACCAGGCACCGCTCAACGGTATTGTAACTTCACAGGCGAATGAGGTTTCCCAGCCGTTCCTTTCGCGCTTAGCACGCCTGGGTGGGGTGGCCGCTTTCGGCCGCCCGCTCAGCGAGCCCTATCAGGCACCCGATGGTGCTATTGAGCAAATCTACGAAACGGTCGTCCTCTACGCCCCCGCCAATAACCTAAACGCCATGCGCCTGCGCCCGCTTAGCCGCATGCTAGGGTTCCCGGATTATCCGCCCGGGCCACAAATTTACGGCGAAGTGGATGGTATGGTCTTCTACCCGGTTCATGAAGATCGGGGGTTTCATGTTCCCAAAGTGTTTGACGAGTTCATTGCCCTGCACGGTGGGCGGGAAATCTCCGGTAATCCCCTGGAAGAGATCGCCGCCGTGGGAAATAACCGTTACCGCCAGTGTTTTGAGAATTACTGCCTGCTGTACGATCACACCGCCGCCCCCAGTCTGCGAGTCCGCTTGCTCCCCTTGGGATTGGAATACCTGCGCCGTCTCCAACCCGAAAGCAACGACCTTCCCTTGCTCTATACGCCCCAGAGCATTCGCCTCCTTGTCAGCACCGCGGCAACCCGCCTGCCCGCCGATCAGCCGCAGTCGTTTGAGATCGTCGTTTTAGATGCACGTAATAACCACCCGTTAGCAGGGATCGAATCACGGCTGTGGCTCACCCTGGCCGATGGGGCGCGGCTGGAATACCGCCTTCCGCCTACCGATGGACAAGGGCGTGCCCGTCTGAGCATTGCCCCGATTACCCCTGAACAACCCAATGGCAGTGTCATTGCCTATCAAATCTGCCTCTCCCTTCCCTCCGACCAACCCATCTGCACCAGTGACAGTTATCTGATCTGGAACTATCAATAAGCCGGAGTGGAATGAGGTTTAGTGGTAAAATCACGCGAAAGCCGGCTTCAGAAAGTCGGGATCAAGGTCATCCAGGGTGAGGAATAACATGGAATTCGAGCCTGTTATCGGATTGGAAGTTCATGCCGAACTTCAAACCCGTTCCAAGATGTTTTGCGCCTGTCCGGTCGTGGATGCCACCCAGGCTGAACCCAACACTGCGGTCTGTCCGGTGTGCGCCGGAATGCCGGGCGTCCTGCCAGTGATCAACCAGCGCGCGGTAGAATACGCCCTGCGGGTGGCGCTAGCCCTGGATTGTGAGATCGCGACCCACAGCCTTTTTGCACGCAAGAATTATTTCTACCCCGATTTGCCCAAAGGCTACCAGATATCGCAGTACGAATATCCCCTGGCTCAGCACGGTCGCTTACCCATCTTTACCAGCACTGGTGAGCGGGCGGTGAGCATTCGGCGGGTGCATTTAGAAGAGGATACCGGCAAACTGACGCATATCACCGCCACAGACGGCACAACCTATTCGCTGGTGGATCTAAACCGCGCCGGCGTGCCGCTCTTAGAAATCGTCTCCGAACCCGACCTGTTCAGTGTGGAAGAAGTGCGGGCTTATGCAATGGCACTGCGCACCCTCTTGCGCTACCTGGGCGTCAATTCCGGCGACATGGAAAAGGGCGTCATCCGTTTCGAAGCCAACGTCTCGGTGCGCCCCAAAGGAAGTCAGCAGTTGGGGACACGGGTCGAGATCAAGAACCTGAACAGTTTCCGTGCCCTGGAACGGGCCGTGGCTTACGAGATTGAACGCCAAAGCCGCCTGCTCGACCAGGGAGAGCGTATAGAGCAAGAAACCTTAGGATGGGATGAAACAAAAGGGTGCACCTATTCCCAACGGAGCAAAGAAGAAGCCCACGATTACCGCTACTTCCCCGAGCCAGATTTGCCGCCCCTGGTCATCGAAGAATCCTGGATCACCGAGGTGCGCGCTGCACTCCCCGAACTACCCCACGTGCGGCGAAGGCGTTTTATCAAGATTTATGAACTACCTCTGGCGGATGCGGCACTTTTGGTCAACGAACGTGCTGTTGCAGACTACTTTGAAACCGCCGTCCGGGCCGCCCCCTCTCTCTCACCCCGTACAATTGCCAATTGGATCCTGGGCGAACTGTTTGCCTGGATGAACGAGAGCGGCGAGAGTATTGAGCAACTCAAGGTCACCCCAGAAGCACTGGTCGAATTACTCGGTCATCTCCAAGCGGGGGAGATTAATCAGACCACCGCAAAAGCCGTATTGCTAGAAATGCTCCAGAGCGGAGCGCGAGCCGGCGCGATCATTGCCTCACGGGGTCTGCGCCAGGTTTCCGACGCCGACGCCCTGCGCGCCTTGGTGGCTCAGGTGCTGGCAGAAAACCCCACCGAAGTCCAATCCTACCTAAGGGGAAAAGAAACCCTGGTCAACTGGTTCTTTGGTCAGGTCATGCGCGCGGTAGGGGGCAAAGCCAACCCCCAGGTGCTGCGCGCTGAGTTGGAACGACAGTTAAGCGAGTTAAGGACACACCAATCAAATTGAACGACAGGCCGGCCACAGAATTCTTAACCTTTATAGCGCCAACACTTTTTGGGCCTGAGTGAGGACTTCCAAGATGTCGGCCATACTCCCGACCACACCCACCTGCACCTGGTCGAGTAGGCCAAAATAACTCAAGCAAGTATGGCAGAGCACCAGTTCAACTCCACGCTTTTCCAATTCGCGTAATTGGTCTAACACCGGAGAACCATGACAGGCCAGGTGTACCCCTTCCGTGTAGAAGATCGCCTTAGCCGGCAGTTTTCCACTCTCCAACGCCAAGGTGAGATACTTGACCGCCAGTTGCTGTTGTAATTCCGCCGGGCCTTCTCCCAAGCCGAAGCGGGTAAAGAGCCAAACCGTATCACGTTCAGACATCGGTCACCTCCTACCTAAAAGACTAGAGTGATCTTTGCGTAAAGCAGCCCATCGTGGCACTACCCGGCTGCTCTACGGGCAGGAGGTTATAACCATCCAGATTTCACCCCAAGCCCATGGGTCGCCACGGAATGGACTGCACACAGGGCACGCTCCCGTGCCCATCCATTTTAACATTCAGCGTTTCAATACGTTCACCGTGGCCGGCCTCCATAACGTGTGAGATGCCTTGATTATATCCAGATTTTCACCATGCCCCCAAGCGCTCCGGTTTTCGGTATAATGGCGGCGCATGGAGAAGTTCGCCCAGGATGTCCAAAACCTGCTTGGGATCAAACTAACGCCGCGTCAAATCGCGGCCTTTGCCACATACGAGCGCGAACTATTGGCCTGGAACGCGCGCTTCAACCTCACCGCTATTCGTGATCCCGAAGGCATCCGAACCAAACATTTTTTGGATTCACTGACCTGCATCCTCGCCTGGCGCAACAGCCTCCCGCCCCAGACTCTGATTGATATCGGCACCGGCGCCGGCTTCCCAGGTCTTCCGCTAAAAATCCTGCTTCCTCATCTCGAAGTGACCCTAGTGGACTCAGTTGGTAAGAAATTGGCTTTCTGTCGTCATATCGTGGAGACGCTAAAACTGGAAAAAGTTACTTTGATTCAAGGGCGCGCCGAGGAATTGGGACAAAACTCTGCTCACCGCGAGCGTTACGATTGGGCGGTTGCCCGCGCCGTTGCCAACATGCCGGTTTTGGTGGAATACCTCTTACCTCTGGTGCGGGTCGGCGGGGCCATGCTAGCCCAAAAAGGCGCCAGCGGCCCGGCAGAAACCCAAAGTGCGGAACGCGCTATTCGCATCCTTGGCGGGCAACTCCACCAGGTGCTTCCGGTCTATCTCCCCGGCGTGGCCGAGGAACGGTATCTGATCGTTATTCGCAAACAAAGTGCAACCCCACCCGGCTACCCTCGCCGCGTGGGGCTACCGGCAAAAAAACCTATTCAGTGACATCGCTCACGGACGCAATAGGCGTCATGCTCGCCGGCTGAGCCGCGCTTAGGGTGCGGCGCAACCATCCAGCCACCCCTACTGCCAGCAATAACACAACCCCCGGAATAACCACCATAAAAAAGCGAAACGCCGCATCCGGGTTGGGGCCGGGCTGTTCACCACTCACATAGCCAAACAACCAGGTCAACAGGACAAAACTCTGGGCGTTGAGCAAGCCTGAAAGCCGCGCCAACACCGCCGCCAAGCCGTAGAACATGGCCTCCCGCGGCTGACCATGGCGGCGCGCATCGTCATCAATGATTTGCCCGAGCACCACATCCCCCAACACCATACCACCACTCAACCCCAGGCCGATCACTGCCGCCGTCAAGAGACTCCCCCACAGTGAGCGAACCGCGATCAGAGGTAGTAATGCTAGCATCAACCAGGCTAAGGCGATCTGCCAGGCCCGGGCGGCACGCCAACGGCGGGTGAGGTAAATCCAAAGCGCTACGCCAGGGATGGCCGTCACAAAGACGGCACCGAACAAAAGCGAGGTCTGCCCTTCGGCAAGACCCAGAGCATATTTGGCATAGAACGGCATCCCGGCCATCAGCAGGCTATTAGCCAGGGTCGAGAGCATAAAAATGCCCAGATAGAGGCGGTAGGCAGGGTTTTTGAGCAAGTCCCCAACATTGCGCCAGAAATTTGGCGCGGCTTCGGCAACAGGAACTTCTTCTTCCTCCCGAAAATCGAGTAGGAAGAGCAAGAAAGCCAAACTACCGATCCCGGCCCACACCGCGCCCATGCCTGCAAAACCCCATCGGCTGTAGAGCAAGGGGCTAAGTGCAATTCCACCGATTAAAGCCACCTGACCTAGTGCTTTACGAATCGCATTGGCACGTACCCGCTGTGCTTCGGTCGTAAAGAGACGGGGGAAAAGGGCATTGTAATTGACCCAACTCATGGTCGCTACCGTCTCCGAGAACAGCAGAAAGACCAAAAACCAGGCAAAAAGGGCGTGGGCATCCAAGGACCGGGGTGGTGACCATATCGCCAGCCAGGCAATCAGGTTCAAAGGTAACACTACCCACAACCAGGGGCGGCGGCGCCCCCAGCGCGTGCGGGTGCGATCCGAAAGATGGGCAAAAATTGGGTCGTTAAGACCATCCCACACCGAGTTAATCGCCCGCGCAATCGCCACCAGGGTAACCGGCAACGCCAACACATCCGAGTAGAAGAACACCAAATAAGTACCAATCGCAAAACCGGGCAGGCTTAACCCCAATTCCCCTAATGCATATCGCCAGGGATTGGCCCGGGGTGATACCGATGGAGTTTTCTGACTCATGAACACCTCCGGAGGGCATCGCGCACCTGGCGATAGGTGAGCAAGACGAACTCACCTAGTACCTGGCGCACCGTGGAATCTTGCAAAGCCTCATAATCTGAACGGCGTATCTCCCAATCGGGCAGTGATTGGGCTTCGGGAGTGGGCAATGCGGCGTGGTGAATCAGATGATAAACCCCTGGGCTGGCTTGGCGCAGCGTTTCAATGAACCAATCCCGCTTTTGGGCGGGTGGAACGGGATAACTATCCAGCCAGCGTACCTTGGGCAAGGGTGCCCGCACCAGTAAACCTTCGATTGGTTGACGCAACCATTTCGGGATCTTTATTGCCTCCAATGATTCCGGGATAAAGGCGGGCAGGCGAAATTCCACCGCCAGTTTGACGTAAACCTCAGCAAGGTCCGGACGCAAAACGGCTCCCATATGGGTGTCTATGTGGGTCACGTCAATGCCCATCATCAAAGCAGCGTGAATTTGCGCCTGCAGTTCAGCCTCCGCCTCTTCGGTTTTGACATGTAGCCAGGCTTCTTCCACCGTGGGCCAGAAATAACCGCTTGGATCGCGCAGGCTGACCCCAGATGTGAGTGGGCGTAGGCGCGGCGCCCGCCATTCACTGGTCAGGGTTAGGTGCACCCCCAAGTCAGCCTGGGCATGCTTGGCCAGCTGTGGCGCCCAACTTCCCGGGATCATGACCGAGCCAGTTGGAAAGCCCAGTGCCTCATAGGCAGCGTTCTGCGCTTGCAACAGCCCCAAATCGTCGTGATGCAAAATCAACACCCTTTTTTCACTTAAACCCAAGGTGTCCCAAAGCGTGTCGCTCACCATGCACCCTCCATTGGCACAATGGGTGGTAGATAATGGATGTCTAACGTGCTTGTGGCAAGGAGCCTGTCATCTTCCCACACCTCACCAACCACACGATAATCCCCGGGGGTTAAAGTGCGTAAAAATTGTGCCACCCGTGCCAGCGATTCCCCCTCCCCCGGGGGGGCTTCATAGCTTTCCATCAGGTTGAACAGGCGATGCGCTGCCTGAGCCTCTACATGTGCTTGCAAATCGCCCAGCACCCCATTGACCGGCCCTTCTAAGCGCAACGTAACCCGCACCCTTAATGAGCGTTCCAGGTCATTGATCAGCCAGACCTCACTGAGCGGCGGTTGCCCGATTTCAGTTACCTCACGATACGGCACCAACGATAGCAGTACCGGACTTGAGGCTTCTTTCAAAGCATAGTAGCCGGCTTTGGGCGTGCGATCGGCCTCGACCACGGCCCATGTAATTCCCTCCCAGGGCTCAACGAACATAAATTGAAAGTACCCGGTGACTTTTCCCTTGGCGCGGCGGTAAGTTTCAATGGCAAAGCGCAATAACTGCGCCTGATAGGCTTGTGAATTCGCCACAAATGTCTCCAGGCTGTTACCCATCTCCACCCCGGCTACACGAAAGGTTTGCTCGGGTTGGAAGTTATGATACGCCCACGCCTCCCAACGCGGTGGCCAAGCTGCCTCACCCAGCACCCGCCGTAATGTCTCGGCGCGCGGCAATGCTTGTGCCCCAAATTCCGAAGGCAGCGGCGCCGCCGGCAGGGCTAGAAAATCACGCAGGTGCCCCCAATACCACCCTGGGTAGGTGTGCTCACGGAAATCTGACGCCTCTTTGATCAGGCGGGTTGGATCGCTCCCACGCAACGCGGCGGCAACCATTGGTACCGTGGTATAACGGTTATGGGTCGGCTCATTGCTGGCACACCATAGGAAGATACTGGGATGATTACCCAACCCCCAGGTCAGGGCCTCGGCCTGGCGCACCGCCTCTTGAGCAAAGGCGTCATCCAGGGCATAACCCCACTGCAGTGGCATATCCTGCCAGACCAGCACACCTTCGCGGTCACATACCTCATAAAATGCAGGATGAGTCACATGGGCATGCACCCGCACCGCATTCAGATGTGCCTCTTTGAGCAAACGCACATCGGCCTCGGCTTGGGCCAGTGAATAGCCCGCCAGCCATTGCGTTGGGATAATGTTCGTGCCGCGCAGGAAGAGTTTACGTTCATTCAGACACACCCAATCGCCTTCGTGCGTTACAGTGCGAAAACCCAAGCACGTAGAAAGTTCCTCGTCCCTCACCCGCAAGGTTAAACGATAGAGATGAGGAAAACCCCGTTCCCACACTTCCCACAGAGACATCTCCGGCAACAGCCAATAGAAACGCACGCGCTGTCGTCCCGAGGTGAGGTGAATAGCACGTTCAGCACGCAGTCCTTCGCCTTCGAAATTTTCGGGGGTAAGGTTTAGAACAACAACGGTTTCGCGTGACCGAGCACTATCGCACTCTATCTCAACCTGCAAGCGCCATCCACCGGCAACCCGCAGCGGGAGCGCACGCACTCCCAGCAAGGCCACATCGCCGCTGGTCCAAACTTCCAACCCGCCCCACAGTCCACCAGTACCCCGTTCCTGCCCACGTGGACTGGTGCTGCCAGGACGGCAATCATGTTGCCCAAAGACCCCTTTGATTTGACGCTTGAAACGCGGCCATACCTCGCCAAACGGCTCTTTAGGCGCCGCTACTCGCAGCCACAGGGTCTGCCCCGCGGTAGGCAGGGCGATAATCCAGGGTTCAAAGTACCCCTCATGGCGTCCCAAATATTCCCTCTCCAACCAAGCCTCGGCATAATAATCCGCCCACAGTCGCAACCAGCGCCGCCGTTCAGACTCAGCCAAAGGGAGTGATAACCGATACCACCCCACCTCGGCTTCGAGCCCATCCAGAGTCCACTGGTGAGGTAAGTCAACTTCACGCCACCCCGTGGCCGGAAGGTCCTGGGGTTGCACTGCGGGATGGGAGATAAATTCAACCCGGTTCATCTATTTACCTCCTGGGGGACAATTTTGACGCCCTCAAATTATGCGATAATTCAAGTATAGCCAATCCAAATGTCGCTCGCAACTTGCCAGGTGAAAAAAATTTCATGCTTTCTTCACATCTTGCCCTTAAAATCATTGAGATATGGAGATGAAGAAAATTCTGGTCGTAGATGATGAACCGCAGATTGTTCGCGTGATTCGGGTTTACCTGGAACGGGCTGGTTTTCAGGTTATCCCCGCTGCCAACGGCGAAGAAGCGTTGAGCCTCTTTCGTCGCGAGCGTCCTGATTTTGTCATCCTTGATTTAAATCTGCCAGGCATGGATGGACTGGATGTGGCACGGGCAATCCGGCGCGAATCCAACGTGCCGATTCTCATGCTGACCGCTCGCGTAGAAGAAGTGGATCGCATCACCGGGCTGGAATTGGGCGCCGATGATTACGTGACGAAACCTTTCAGCCCCCGTGAGATCGTCGCTCGGGTGCGCGCCATCTTCCGCCGTGCCGCCGAAACGCCCACCGAGACAGAACGGCTACGCGTAGGAAACCTTGAGATTGATCTGGTGCAACATACCGTCACCGTGGATGGTAAGCCGGTGAACCTGACCCCCACCGAATTCGCCCTACTGGTGACCTTAGCGCGTCATCCGCGGCGCGTGTTCACCCGCTTGCAGTTGCTGGAAAACGCCCTTGGCACCGATTACCCAGGTTATGAACGCACCATAGATGCTCACATTAAAAACCTGCGCGCCAAGATCGAGCCCAACCCGCGTCGTCCCACCTACATTCAGACCGTCTTCGGTGTAGGCTACAAACTGGAGGTCGCCGAGGATGCCTAGTCGTCTGTATTTGAAGTTAGTGGCCACCTTCTTAGGGGTGTTGCTCTTGGTCGCGATACTCACCGTCGTGCTCACCCGCCGCGCCACCCGCCTGGCTTTCGGCACCTACACCGAACGCAGTGCACAGGCCTGGGCACAGCGGCTGGCGCCGGTCTTAGCCGATTACTATCAGCGCACCGGTTCCTGGGAGGGGATTGACATGTTTCTGCACATGGCCGAGATGTGGCCGCGAGGGCACATGGGCCAGGGCATGATGGGCAACAATGGTGGTCACATGACACCTCTCCAAACCACCTTGCTCGGGCGTGTTTTAGCCCAGCGCCTGGTGCTGGTGGATGCTAACGGACGCGTGGTTCTCGACACCCAGGGGTTGTGGGAAGGTCAAACCGCCCCAGCTGGGACAATGGGGCTAGGCGCGCCGATTCGCGTTGGGAACACTCAGGTCGGCACACTCCTGGTCTTACCAGCCGGCATGGCGGGGGTGGTCACCCTGGAAAGCGAGTTCTTAAACGCCGTCAACCGTGCCGTGCTCGGAGCCGTGATTATCGCCAGTGTCGTGGCACTGATTCTGGTGGCACTCATTGTCTATCGCATCATTGCCCCCCTGCGCCGCCTCCAACGGGCCGCTCAGGCGATTGCCAAAGGCGATCTCTCCCAGCGCGTCCCGGTTGCTACCCAGGATGAGATTGGCGCAGTCTCGATGGCATTCAATGAGATGGCCACCAGTCTGGAACGAGCGGAAAAAGCCCGCCGCCAGATGGTTGCCGATGTGGCCCATGAATTACGCACCCCATTAGCGGTCCTTCAAGCTAACCTGGAAGCCATGCAGGATGGTGTCCTGCCGATGGATTTTGAGCAGGTTCAGGTGCTTTATGACGAGGTGCAGTTGCTCAACCGCCTGGTAGCCGACCTGCGCCTGCTCTCGCTCGCCGAATCCGGCCACCTCACATTAGAAAAACAACCCACCAAATTGCTCCCCCTGGTGCAGAAAGTCATCGGACAGTTTGAGGCCACCGCAGCCCAAAAAGCCGTTCACCTGACGATAATCACACCGGATAACTTGCCTGCCCTACCCCTCGATGCGCAGCGCATCCAACAGGTGCTGACCAACTTGCTCGATAATGCCCTGCGCTACACCCCGAAAGGCGGGGAGATCCGCATTGAAATCACCCCAGACCCAAACCGGCACAGGATTGTGGTCGCTGTTAGCGATACCGGCCCGGGCATCCCGCGTGAGGATTTACCCCACGTGTTTGAGCGCTTCTACCGCGCCGATAAATCCCGCGCCCGCAGTAGCGGCGGTTCTGGCTTGGGATTGGCCATTGTTAAACAACTCGTCCAATTGCACGGGGGCGAGGTACACGCCGTCAGCCCTATCTACACCGACTCGCAGGGGCGGGGTTATGGCACGCGCCTGGAATTTACCTTGCCCCTTTAGCGCTTCGGGCACAAATTGCAAACTCAAATTCGTCTTGGTAACCCAGGCGTATCTTCAAGGCGGTTTCGGCGTCTAATCCAATAGAAAAAAAATGGCTTCGCCAAGCGAACAGGAATGGTTGCAGGCAGCACAACGCTTTGACCCCGAGGCGTTGGGAGCAATTTATGATCATTACAGCCCCCGCCTCTACGCCTATGCCATGCGCCTTTTGGGCAACTGCGATCTGGCCGAAGAATGCGTTGCTGAAACGTTTGCCCGCTTTCTGCATGCCCTTCATTCCGGGCGTGGGCCACAGCAGCACCTTCAGGCTTATCTTTACCGCACCGCCCATAACTGGATTACCGACCGCTATCGCCGCCAACCGCCGCCGACCCTCAATGTCGATGACGTGGATCTGAGCATTAACACGCCCAACCCCGAAGCCGACCTGGAAGCCGCCTGGATGCGCCAGCGCCTGCGCCGTGCCCTGTGGCAGCTAACACCCGAGCAACGCCAGGTCATTCTGCTGCGCTTTGTTGAAGATCTGGATAACGAAACCGTAGCGGCCGCTCTGCAAAAACCGGTCGGCGCGGTTAAAGCCCTCCAACATCGTGCCCTGGCTGCCTTGCGGCGAATTTTAGAGCAAGAGGTGGAAAATGTTCCCAGTCCATCCTGATCCTCAACCTGATCCCGAAGTACGGGCGCATTTGGAAACATTGCGCACCATCCCCCCACGCGATCCTGCAGTCGCCGCGCACGCCCGCCAGGCTTTTCTGGAACAGGCGCGCCAACTAGCCGTATCTGCGCGCCCCGAACGGCGTCTGAATCGGTGGAAAGTCTTTTGGAGTGGCTTACTCTATCCCAAAAAGGAGGTATCCCCGATGTTCAGCGCCTTAACCACTATCTTGCTCGTTGTGTCCTTGCTACTTGGCGGTAGCGGAATCACTGTGGCAGCGGCCCAAGCCAGTTTACCCGATGACCCGCTTTACCCGGTCAAAACCTGGAGCGAGGACTTGCGCAGCGAAATCACACGTGATCCGCAGGCGCGCCTCAACCTCAGCCTGGAACTGGCCGAGCGCCGCACTGCCGAAATCGCCCAAACGGTGGCTCAGGATGAGGTTCCTCCCGAACCCGTTCTACTGCGGTTGCAAACCCACCTCCAAACGGCATTGCAGTTAGCTGCTGCCCAGAATGATGCTCAAGCCATTCAGGCCCTGGAGCGCATCCGCCAACGCCTGGAAGTACAATATCAGCGTTTGTTGCAACAGGCCAATGTGACCAATCCTATGGCTCAAGCCGCGTTGGTACGCACCCGCGCCATGATTCAGACTCATTTGCAAGCCGTGCAAGAAGGCTTGCAAGATCCGCGAACCCTGCGCCAACGCCTGCGCCAGGGCATGCCCGAGACCGTGCCACCCCGAAATCAACGACCGGGCGGTAACCCCTGGACCCAGAATACCCCTACCCCCGGCAGCGGACAGGGTGGCAACCCCTGGACCCAGGACACCCCTACCCCTGGCAGCGGTTATGGCAGAGGACAAGGTGGTAACCCCTGGACCCAGGACACCCCTACCCCTGGCAGCGGTTATGGCAGAGGACAAG
>NZ_JBWGPQ010000004.1:0-79719 GCF_056331585.1 Thermanaerothrix sp. | reverse complement strand
AACCCCTGGACCCAGGACACCCCTACCCCTGGCAGCGGTTATGGCAGAGGACAAGGTGGTAACCCCTGGACCCAGGACACCCCTACCCCCGGTAGTGGGTATGGACCTGGCCCCGGTCCCGAAGCCACCTGCACTCCTGGCAGCGGGCCAATGATGCCAACCGCTCAGCCACCGCGCCAAGGAAATGGCCCCGCACACCCTTAAATTTAAGGATTTAGTTTTCCCAAGCCAACGCCGCCCCATGTCTCCATGCCCGGGGCGGCGTTGATGTTGAATGCTATAATCTTTGCGATGCTACGCGCGCGCTATCGTCGCATTTTGCGTTTCTTTGCCGGGGTCATCCTCCACATACTGGCCTGGGATATTCTACTTCCCCGCTTGGGGCTGGGAAAACTGGCGCGCACGTCCCGCCCGCAACGTTTTCGCCACCTTGCCGCCACATTCCGCCAAATGGCCATCCAACTGGGTGGGGTGATGATCAAAGTCGGGCAGTTTCTTTCTACCCGGATTGATGTCCTTCCCCCCGAAATCACCGAAGAACTCAGTGGCCTGCAAGACGAAGTGGCGCCGGAACCTTTCGAGGCCATTCGCAAGATGATTGAGGCCGAATTTAGGACGGCATTAGAAGCACAATTTCTGGCCTTTGAGGAAACTCCACTGGCTGCCGCGTCCATCGGGCAGGTGCACCGCGCCCTGCTCAACCCACCCGCTACAGCCCCTGATCCAACACCGCTGGCCGTGGTGGTCAAAGTGCAGCGCCCCAACATCCCAATGTTGGTCGAAACGGATCTACGAGCGCTTAAAGTGGTTGCACGCTGGGTCAATTGGTTTCCACCGATCAGGCGGCGGGCCAATGTGCCTGCGTTGGTCGAGGAATTCAGCCGCATATTACATGAAGAAATAGATTATCTGAGCGAGGCACGCCATGCCGAAATTTTTGCGGCCAACTTTGCCGGGCACACTGAGGTGCGCATTCCCAAGGTCTACTGGGAATATACCACCCGCCGCGTCTTGACCCTGGAAGATGTTGGGGACATCAAAATCACGGATTACACGGCCATTGAGGCAGCGGGAATTGATCGCGCCCAAGTCGCCAAGCGTCTGATCGCCACCTACCTCAAACAAATCTTTGAAGACGGCTTCTTTCATGCCGATCCGCATCCCGGTAATCTCTTCGTCCATCCCCTGCCGATGGAGGCTGAGGATAGCGAGCCAACCCAACCAGCCTGGCAACTGGTGTTTGTTGATTTTGGCATGACTGGCACCGTCCCACCCGACCTGATGGACGCACTGCGTGAGGTATTGATCGGGGTGGCCAGCCGAGACGCGGCCCGCCTGGTGCAAGCCTACCAAAGGATGGGGATTCTGCTTCCCACCGCCGATCTGGGATTGATCGAAAAAGCCACCCAAGAGGTCTTTGACCGCTTTTGGGGCAAAACGCTGGCGGAAATCAGCATGAGCCAAGACGAGGTGTTAGCCCTCCTGGTAGAGTTCCGCCAATTACTCTACCAGATGCCGTTCCAGCTCCCTCAAAACCTGCTTCTCTTAGGACGCTGCCTTTCGATTTTAGATGGAATCTGCCTGGGGCTCGATCCGCAATTCAATGTATGGGAAAGCGTTGTCCCCTATGCCGAACGGCTGATGCGCGCCGAGCAAGAGAGCTTGCTGCGCCCCCTACTCAAAACCTTGCTGCAAATGCTGCGCACCCTGGTCAGTTTGCCTCAGCGCGCCGATGCCGTCCTCGCCCGCCTTGCCCAGGGACGTCTGGAGGTCAGCGACCCCACCGCGCAAAGGCAGTTGGAGCGCCTGGAACGGTCAACTCGTCAGATCAGCACAGCATTAATCTTCATGGCCCTTATGCTTAGTGCGACTCAACTGGCACTCAATGACCGCTACCTCGCCGCCGCGCTAGCCGGATTGGGTGCCCTGGTTGCCCTGGTATTAGCCTTGCTTCCGCGCTAAGGGGCATCCCCTTACGAACCAAACATGTCCTGCACCATGGGATGAATCACCTCCCAATTGGGCAAGAGCACGTTGGCACCACCGCTAGTGGTAAAGGGTGTCACCATTTCTCGCCCCAACACATGGGTTTCGATGCCGTCCGGACCAGCGCGTAACAGGGCCAGCGCCAGCCGCGGCCATAACCAGGTCGGGACGTTCGTATCTACCACCTGGGTTGCTGCCAACAACACTGCCGGGATACGTGGCCAGGAGGACGGTTTGAGCATCTGGCGAAAAGCGGCTTTGAGCAACAACTGCCCATGCGCCATGCGGAAGAAATCATCACTGCCGGTGCGATTGCGCACAAATGCCAACGCCTGTTCACCATTCAAGTGGTGCTGCCCGGCATCCAAGCCTGCCATGGGTTCCGGAAGGTCTAGCGTGATTCCGCCCATCGCATCCACCAGTGCCACAAAGCCTTCAAAGCGCACCCGGGCATAAAAAGGAACGTTGAGGCCAAAGTTGTAACGCAGCGTTTCCTGTAACGCCCGAGGGCCACTGCCGGGTACCTTGGCCTCGGCAAAGAAATGCGCGGTATTGATGCGATTCTCTCCTTCGCCGGGGATCGTGACCCACAAATCGCGCGGTATGGAAAGCAGGCGCACACGTGGTTGCAACGGTTCAATCCCAACCAGGATGATGGTATCGGTGCGGGCCACCATGCTTCCTACCGGAGCGCGATCAATACCCATCAACAGGATACGCGTCTGGAACGGGGTCAGGAAATAGGCCGCAAAAAAAGCCACCGCCGGGATCAGAAGCAAAGCCAGACACCCCAACCCGCGTTGGCGGCGCTTTTTTAGCGGCACCGGCTGAAAGCGTGCCATGGGTTCGGTCAGGCGGGGCCGTGTTTTTTCACTCGCCGGCTCGCGCCCCGGAACCGGTTGAGTTAAGTCGGGGTCATGCCAATTTTCCATCATAGCAGTGTGCAATTTTACCCCAAATCGGTTCTCGGCACAAACCTTATGTTTTGCCAGGACATCCAGGACATCTACGCCATCCCCAGCACACCTCAAGTCCAGGGATGGCGGTCTATGTTTTTCATCCTTCTGCGAATTGTAATTTCTCTAAAAGCCATCAGCGTTGCGAGCCTTTTTTCTAACCCGGTCATCCTTTCTTGGGCTATAATCGGCAGGGAATTACTTAAATCCCAGAAACGTCTTATGACCACCTCCCACATCATCAATGCCTTGCTGGCCGATTTGCCCACCTCACCCATCCCGGTGCGCGGGGTATATGTCGGTGTGCACTGGACCATGGTCTGTTCACGGCATTGCGGATTAGCCGCCACGATGACCGCAACCGAGGCGCCACACGGAAGCCACCGCGTGCGCGATGTTGGTCGGTTGCACACAAAAAGTGCCCAAGAACTAGCCGCCTGGTTGACCTCTGCAAATCCCCTCGAGGCCAGCATCGGCCTGGCCGCCCATAATTCCCTCTTATCCCTGGAGGGACTGCCATTTCAGGAACTCAACGCCGCCGCGGTGCTTAAGCACCGCGGCGCCGGGCGCAATGTGGCCGTCATCGGGCACTTCCCATTTGTCAATGACCTGCGCCCTTTAGCCCGCAACCTGTGGGTACTGGAACTCCATCCTGCCCCCGGTGATTTGCCGGCCAGCGCTGCCCCCGAGGTTTTGCCTCACGCTGAGGTGATCGCCATCACCGCCACTACCCTGATTAACCACACCCTGGAAGACTTGCTGGCACTATGCCCTCCCCAGGCCTGGATAATGCTGCTTGGTCCAAGTACCCCCTTGACCCCACGCTTGTTTGAATTCGGCTTCGCCATGCTTTCCGGCGCCCGCATCGAGGACGAAGCTGCCGCCTTGCTCACCATTCAGCAAGGGGCCGCCTTCCCTCAGGTACAGGGGGTACGCTTGCTCACCCTATCCCGCGAAAACGTGAATTCTGACCCCTCTGGTTCTGGAGTAAAATCGGGGACGACACCTCCCTAGCCAAGGATTTTCCTTATGTCAACCCCCATCGTGTTGAGCATTGACCTGGACGGCACGCTTCTAATTGAAGAGCGCGAGGTACATCCCAAGGATGCTGACTTGCTTCGCCAGCCTTTACCTGTCACACTGGTGTTTGCGACCGGTCGCTCGCTGGAAAGCGCACGGCGGGTGTTAGAACGCGCCGGCCTCTACCGGGATGAACCCCTGCCCTTCCCCCTGGTATTGCAAAACGGCGCTGCTATCTACCGCCCCGGCGAGGTCCTGGAAGACTATTTTCCTATCCCTCCCGAGGCTGAGGCCTATTTACACGCGCTGGTGCCCCAATTCCCAGGAGCTGCCTTCCTGTGGCAAGGACTGGATGGGGCTTATCTAGAAGAGATTACACCGTTCGGCTTACACGCCGCCGAGCGATTTGGTTTCCTTCCTCGCCCACTGAGCGAAGCGCCAAAAGGGCCGGGCTTCGGTAAACTGATGTGCCTCTCCGATCGACCCGAGGTATTAGCCGCATTTGCCAAGGCCACCCGTGATCTGCCGGTTGAAGGTAGTTATAGTCTGGATGTCATCTACGAGGTCACCCGCCAGGGCGTCAATAAGGGTTTTGGGTTACGGGCTCTGTTACCCCGTCTGGGCCTGAAACAGGTCAAAATCGTGGCTGTCGGCGATGGCGACAATGACGTCCCTATGTTCGCCTGTGCCGACCTAACTATCGCGCCTCTTAACGCATCGCCCCTGGCCCGGGCTCATGCGCATCACCTTATAGATCGTCAGCCCCGGGGGCTGCTTACACCTATCTTTGACCTGCTACATGCCAAAGGATGGCTAAAAGCTTAGCCTTCACGCCCTGTAGGTGCTGATCTCCGGAGATGATCTAAACGGTGGCGTAAGGCGTCCAGGAATTGAGTAGGGGTACAAACCGTTTGCTCAAACCCCAACCGCATCCCCAAGCGGGTCAACTGTGGTGGCTCAACATAGGTTTGTGCCAGGACATCCACCTTTCCCAGCACGATTCCTTTGGGCCCATCGGCCAGCACCCGCCCTTGTCCCATCACCACCACCCGCTCAAAGTTCTCGGCACAGAAATCAATATCATGGGTGATAGTGATAATCGTCTTCTGGCGCTGGGCAAGGGCCTTAAGAATATGTTCTATCCGATGGATGGTTCGCGCATCCTGCCCAGTGGTCGGCTCATCAAAGATGACAATCGGGGTATCCATCGCGATCACCGAAGCCAAAGCAACCATCTTACGCCAGGAGGGTGAAAGATCATAGGGATTCACCTCGGCCTTGTCGGTTAATTCAGCCAAGCGCAAAGCATCCTCCACCAACTGCCTGACCCGCTCCAAGGGATACCCCAAGTTACGTGGGCCAAACGCCACCTCCTCGGCTACGGTGCGGCAAAAGAGTTGATCGTCCGGATTCTGAAAGACATAACCCACTCGTTGGGCTAAACGATGTACCTCCACCTGAGAAGTATCCCAATCTCCGATCAGCACGCGCCCCTGAGTAGGACGTAGCAAGCCGTTGAGATGCTTGACCAGGGTCGTCTTACCGGCGCCGTTCTGCCCCACGATCGCCACCCGTTCGCCGGGTTCAATGGTCAAAGAGACCCCGCGCAGCGCTTCGACCCCGCTGGGATAGGTGAAATGCAGATCCTCAACGCTGATGCGCATGGGCTTCCTCCAAAGCGCGAAAACCGGTTGCGGCCTCTTCCAGCGTTACCGGCAGGCGTTGTTGCGGCGGCCAGAGCCCTTCCTCGGCGGCGCGACGAGCGATAGCAGTATAACGTGAAATCCCTATCCCATATTCTGGTAAACGCGGATCGGTAAGTACCTCCGTTGGTTTGCCACTAGCGATCACCTCGCCGTCGGCAAGCGCAATGACCCGATCGGCATATTCTGCAATCCATTCCACCTTGTGTTCCGCCATCACAATGGTCACACCCTGGTGTGCTAAGCGACGAATGACCTGAAAAACTTCGCGGGAACCGATGGGATCCAGTTGAGAGGTGGGTTCATCTAGGACCAGCACCTCTGGCTGCATCACCAGAATCGAAGCCAAGGCCACCCGTTGTTGTTGCCCACCCGAAAGGGCATAGGGTGAACGACTAGCCAAGTCGGTGATGCCAGTCAGCGCCATCACTTCCTCCACCCGCCGCCGCATTTCTTCGCGAGGCACGCCGATGTTTTCCAGGCCAAAGGCAATTTCCTCATAAACCGTAAATTTTGCCCCCGAAATCTGGTTGAACGGATTCTGGAACACCAATCCCACCTTGAGCACCCAATCTTCCAATCGTACCTGACGGATATCCTGTCCGGCCACCCGAACCTCACCTTGTAAATCGCCCTTAAAAAAGTGAGGCACAAAGCCAGCCAGGGTGTAACAGAGGGTGGATTTACCCGCCCCGTTCGGCCCTATGAGTGCTACGAACTCCCCGGCTTCGACGTCCAGGCTGACCCCGCGCAAGGCAGGATGATCACTGGCCGGGTAGGTGTAGGTCAGGTGATGGATTTCAATTACGGCCATAGCCACTGACTCCCAACAGCCAGGATAAGTGCGACCAGGCATAACCAGCGCAACGCCCGCTCCAACGGGCGGTCTTCGATCTCGACCAAACTAGTCTTAGGACGCGAGGAACGGAACCCCCGTGCCTCAATCGCAATGGCACGTTCCTCGACATCCACCAGGGAACCGAAGACCAGCGGTCCCACAAGGGGTAATAGCGCTCGAATGCGCCGCCCCAAACTACCGCTGGTATCCAGCCCACGCGAGCGCTGGGCATCAAGTATGGTCGCAGCTTTGGCCTGCATCTGCGGGATAATCTGCAGAGTCGAGGCCAGGATATAAGCTACCGAAGCCGGTAACCCGCGCTGGGTAAGATCCAGTAGCAGCACTCCGGGATGAGTAGTAAGGAGGAGCAAGAGGAACGAAGAGACCATCACCAAAACCCGTGTCGCGGTGAGAAAGGCAAAGCGTACCCCCTCCAATTTGACGGCAAAGATCCAGAATCCAAAGAGCACTGTTTTGCCACCAGGGTAAAACAGGCTTTGCATGACAAAGAGGAATGCAAACAGTGGCAAGAGCAGATTCAGCGTCGTGCGCAGAAACTCCCGCCCCACCTGCCCTAAAAAGGATAACGGCAATAAGATAAGCACAAAGATTAAACTGGGGAGGAATAGCCCGCGCCCTAGAAAGGCCACCAGAATCAGCGTGAATGCCACCACCAGTTTGGTGGTTGGATTCAAACGATGGAGCGGACTATTCCGTTCCAAATAAAACGAGAGGCGCTCAACCATGCTTCAGCTAGGCCTTAAAAACGTAAACGATGAAACCCAAGGTAAACACTGGGGCTTCACTTAGGCTTGTTTGGGCATGACATTCTCGGCCCGCGGAAAGCGCATTAGGTAACGGCGAGACAAACCACGGATGATGGCATAGGCGAGCAGCGCCGTCGCAATCTTATCCACCGGTTCCACCAAGAAATTGGTGCTTAATACCGCGCTGACCAAATCGCGCCCGGTCTGGAGTAAGAACGCGGTAATAAACGAGGAGCCGCTGGCTGTGATCCCACCATAAAGATATACCGCGATAGGCGTGGAGACGATTGCAGCCGTGATCGCAACCAGAAAGCCCGTGACCACCACGCCCCACCAGGTGCGGAAAAGACCAAAATGGGCACACCAACCTGAGACAAATCCGATGAACAGGGCTACCGGGAACCAGGGGAACGCATTGGGATCTATAAGCAAGCCCCAGATGATGTTGGAAAGCGTCCCTGTCAGTGCGCCAGCCCACGGTCCGCAAATCGCCCCGACCAGCACCGTGCCAATGGAGTCTAGATAAACCGGTAGTCGGAGCAGGACCACAATTTGCCCAATGACCACATTGATGGCAATCGCGACCGGGATCAGAACCAGGGTCATGGTATTGAAATCCTTTTTGATCGAATCAATCAGTTTCATCGTGTCCTCCTTGGGGGGATGGAAAGACAGGATTAAGCCGGGATGCAGCGACAAAGGCAGGCCATCCGCTCAACAAACAGATTGATAAAGCGCGTATGATCAACAGTGAGAGCCACCTCCATATTGGTTGGTTTGCCGGTCATGCGGTAAAAGTCAGCAAAGGTCTTGCCCATGCTGACCCCACCGCTGATATCCACATCCACAAAATGAGCCTCCGTACCGACCAAATCCGGCGCAAAGGCTACCGCCAGCGCCAGCGGGTCATTGATCACACACCCTTCAATCTGTTGATAGGCGTCATGAAATTCCATGTAGAACCGCGTCGCATCCGCAATGAAATGCGCGACCGGAGACTCAAACGACAGCAAATAATTTACATGTTCTGGTTTGAGCACCACCTGATAAGTGACGTCCAGTGGCACCAGGGTGATGGGCAGGCCGGAGTGATACACAATATGAGCCGCGTGCGGATCACAATAGACGTTAAACTCAGCCAGAGGGGTGGTATTGCCCTGGTGGCGAATTGCACCCCCCATGATAATCACGCGCCGTAACCAGTTGACCAAGCGCGGCTCCCGCCGCAATGCCATCGCCAGATTGGTTAATGGACCCAAGGCCACCAACGTAATCTCACCCGGTGCAGAGCGCGCCATCTCGACGATTAAATCCATGCCATGGCGCGGGTGGGGTTGCCGGGTTGGTTCTGGCAAGCGGGCATAACCCAGGCCAGTATCGCCGTGCGTTTCAGGGGCTAAAAGTAGGGGCTGCACCAGCGGGCGTTCCATGCCGCGCGCCACCGGGATCTGCGGTGCGTGCACCAGGTCCAGAACAGCCAGGGCATTGCGTACCCCTTGATCCACAGCACAATTACCAAACACCACACTGATACCCTCAACCTGCACCTCGGGGGAAGCCAGCGCCAATAAAATTGCCAGCGCATCATCAATGCCAGGGTCGGTATCTATCAGAATGCGCACGGGTTCAGCCATTGTCTCAATCTCTCTCGCTTACCACAAAGAGTTCGTCATAACCGCTCTCAGGGTCAAAACGGCGCTCAAACCTTACCCCTGGTAAGATACCCAGGGCAATTTCCGCGGTGGTATACACCAGACTGCCCTCCATGAGGTGACCACCCAGGGTTTGACCCAAGGAATCGGAAATTGCAATATGATAGTGCGACCCATGAACGGACAAGGTGCCGGTCAGGGAAACAATCTCAAATTTTCCTTCGTACACCGTGGGACCGGGCTGGTTGGCCAGACGCAGTGCTGCGCGCTGTAAACTCCCCACACACGTTAAGACCACAGCCGCCTGAATGGCGTTTCCATGCGCCCAGGAATCAAGGGACTGTTTGAGATCCTGGCCTGGGCGTAACCGCAAGGCAACGACTTGAAGCGGAATGGTATTCATTCTGGCAATGTCCAATCCACGGGGGTGATTAAGAAAGGCAAAACCAGAAAAACCAAGTGTGACTATAATTATACCAACACTATCCATACGACCAGTTTTTTTTAAGGGGTGAAATTCCCCCGGCGAGGATATTCATGAAGCGATTCGATCGGTCCGTATTGCGAGCTCTCTCCCCCACCCTGGTTCTCTTTATGTTTGCAATGATCTTGGCGAACATTGCCTCACGCATGGAATCCCCCATGCTTTCGCTCTATTTACGCAACCTCGGTGCCAGCGTGGAGCAGGTCGGGCTGTTCTTTACCATCGGCATGTTTGCCCCTCTCCTTTTGCAGGTCTTCGGCGGTTGGATCTCGGACTCGCTGGGTTACTTGCGCACCATCGCCATCGGAAGCCTGATTGGTTTGATTGGCTCACTATGGCTGCCATTTGTCCCCTCGTGGGAATGGGCTCTGGTGGCGATCATTGCAGCGGCCATCTCTGGTGCGCTGATCACCCCCACCTTCCGTGCCTTCATCGCCGAGCATACTAGCGAAAATAACCGCGGCAAGGTGTATGGGTTATTCGATGGTGTTTTCGGCATCGTCAACATCCTCGGACCGCTCCTGGGGGGCTTTCTGGCGGACCAATTAGGTTTCCGTGGGATGCTGTTGGTTGCAGCGGGGTTTTATGTGATGGCGACCATCATCCGGGTGAGTATGAGCCGCCGCGCCCGCGCCGCAGCCCAAGAGCCGGAGGGACGCCTTAACTTCAGCCAACTCAAATCCAACCTGGTGCAGATGATCAGCCTGGCTACCGCCGGCACCCTGATGACCTGGATCCTCGTCTTCGACGGGCTGCAGGATTTCAGTTTTCGCCTCAGCGATCAGTTCTACTCCATCTACCTAAAAGATCTCTACGGCTATACGACCACCAGCGTCGGCTCGCTCTATACCATTATGGGCATCGCCGCGGCGTTATTTAATACCGCCGGTGGCTGGATTTCTGACCGCTTCGGCGAACGTTGGGGTCTGGTGGGTGGATTGGGTATCTTCGCCGCCGCGACCGTCCTCTTCCTGGGCGGGCCAGCGTTCCCATTACAAGCCTTGGTTTGGGGCATGTTTGGTTTAGGGCAAGCGCTCTATGCCCCGGCCTTCAATGCCCTGATCTCCAAAGTTGCCCCACGCCATCTACGCGGCCTGGCCTTCGGATTGCTCTCAACCACATTAGGTCTCTTTTCCCTTCCGGCACCGTATCTAGGCGGTCTGATGTGGGAAAACTGGAGCCCTTACTGGCCATTCATCATCAACGCCGTTATGTTGGTGATCACCTTACCGATCATCTGGATTACCGTCCGCCCGCAACGCATCCAACAGGAACAAAGCCACGCTACGGCGTTGCTAAAAGAACGCGCTTGAGCCTAAACGAATAGACCTCTTTCCAGCCCCTTGCTGATATGTGACATTTTGCACCGAGCAAGGGGATAAACCACACTTCATTCTTGGGGGAGAGTCACCTAAAATTAGGGTGATCTTGTTGCAAATCATTTGCAATATAAGGCAACTCAATGGACTGGATCGCTCAAGTCACCGAACGTTTGCGCGCCACCGGCGGGCGTATGACCGCCCAGCGCCGCTTGATCCTGGAAACTCTGGCACAGTGTACTGATCATCCCACGGCGGAAGAAGTCTACCGACGCGCCCGCCAGCATGCCCCAGACCTAAATCTTTCGACCGTGTACCGCACTTTACGCTGGCTGGAAGAATTGGGCATGGTTGGTTCTCAGCGCTTTGAAGGCGAACGCCCGCAGGACCGTTTTGATCCGGCCATTTCCGCTAATCCCGATCACCATCACTTTCGCTGTCGCCTGTGCAATACCATCATTGAATTTCCGGCGCCGCTATTAGATGTACTCAAGCGCGATTTCATCGCCCATTATGGGGGGAGTATTGAAAGCGCCTCGTTGATTTTTTATGGGTTGTGTCAATCTTGTTTACAAAAGGTGGAATCTTATGGCCCATTGTCATTCAACCCCGATGCCATCCTCGATCACACGTGATGACCATGCACGCATTTTACTGGTCGGTAACCCGAATGTTGGTAAGTCGGTCCTTTTCCACCAATTAACCGGGCAATATGTGACGGTTTCGAATTACCCCGGCACCACGGTTGAGGTTGCCCAGGGTAACTTGCGCCATCACCCCGAGTGGTTAGTCATAGATACCCCTGGAATCGTCACATTCCCGGCACACAGTGAAGATGAAGAAGTTACCGTGCATGCCTTATTGGATGAACACGTTGGTGCCGTGATCCAGGTGGGGGATGCCAAGAATCTTCAGCGCACCCTGCATTTAACCTTACAACTGGCTGAACTCGGGTTGCCCCTCGTGCTGGCGCTCAACATGCTGGACGAAGCTCAGGCGTTCGGGGTTAAGTTGGATTTGGAACCGCTCAGCCGTACCTTAGGCGTGCCAGTGGTAACCACCGTTGCTACCCGCGGTCAAGGGGTGGATGATCTGCTCCACGCCCTGGAGCAAGTTCAACCAGCATTAATTCATCTCACCTATCCCCCTGCGGTTGAAGAAGCCGTGCAAGCCGTTATACCCCTTCTCCCCACCGCCCCCATTTCTGCCCGGGGATTAGCACTGCTTTTCCTGAGCGGAGAAAACGGCGTCCTCGCCTGGTTGCGAGCCCACCTTGATCCTGCCACATTTGAACGCCTGGAAGGCATCCGCCAGGATCTACAATCTCGCCTGGCAGAACCGGTTGCCAGTGTGCTCCAGAGGACACGCGATCAGGTCATTCGCGGTTTGATCAATCAGGTTTGGCACCAGGACCAACCTCAACACGAGCCATTCAATGTGCGCCTGGGGCGCTTAGCCACCCACCCCCTGTGGGGTATCCCCATCCTGGCGCTGGTGCTCTACGGTCTCTACTGGTTTGTAGGCGTGTTCGGCGCCGGCACCCTGGTGGGGTTTTTGGAAGAAACGCTTTTTGGTCAGATCATCAACCCCTGGATCGTCAGCCATCTAACGCGTTGGATTCCCTGGCTGTTCTTACAACAAATGCTGATCGGTGAATACGGCCTATGGACCATGGGCGTAACCTATGCCCTGGCGTTGCTTTTACCGATTGTGGTCACCTTTTTTATCGCGTTCGGAGTCCTTGAGGATTCAGGATATCTACCGCGCCTGGCGGTGCTGACCAATCAGTTTTTCAGCCGCATCGGCCTGAACGGTCAGGCTGTGCTCCCAATGGTACTCGGGCTGGGTTGCGTAACCATGGCAACCATGACTACGCGCATCCTCAGCCGCCCCCGTGAACGCATCCTGGTGACCTTCTTGCTCGCTCTAGCCATCCCCTGCTCAGCCCAATTGGGCGTGGTGATGGGTATGCTGGCCGGCATCTCATTTGGTGCTACTTTGATCTGGGCTACGGTGGTAGTGATCGTCTTGCTCATTGTTGGCTGGCTGGCAGCACAAGTCTTACCCGGTGAACGCACCCCCTTGATCGTGGAACTCCCGCCTTTGCGCTGGCCGGTGCTCTCCAATGTGCTGATCAAAACCCTGGCACGTCTGGAATGGTATATCAAAGAGGCGGTGCCCCTGTTCCTGCTGGGGACTTTCCTGCTCTTCCTGTTGGACTGGTTTCACCTTTTACCCGGTATTATTCGCCTCGCCGAACCGGTGGTAACCCACTGGTTGGGTCTCCCACCCGAAGCTGCTGCGGCCTTCTTGGTCGGATTTTTGCGCCGCGATTTTGCTGCCACCAACCTCTTCGTCATGGAATCCCGCGGTTTACTCTCCCCGATTCAGGTCGTGGTCGCCATGGTAACAATTACCCTCTTTGTGCCCTGCATCGCCAGCGTGTTCATGATGATTAAAGAGCGCGGGTTAAAGACGGCGCTGGGGATGCTGGCTTTTATTTTTCCCTTCGCGTTATTCGTGGGCGGTGCGTTGTACCGCTTGCTCACCCTGGTAGGATGGCATGGCTGATCCTCTTCCCGCCCCACAGTTCACCGAAGAGACCTGGCTGACATGCCCGGTGTGCGGCACCCGCTTCGAGGCCGGGGAACGCCCTGCATGCGCACAATGCCCTCTGCATGCTGGATGTCAAATGGCGTGTTGCCCGAATTGCGGCACCAGCGTGATCAATCCCCAAACGTCACGCTGGGCCCGTTGGGCCGAGCGCTTGCTTAAGCGCCCGCAAGGCCCTTCTAAGGATAAGACTTCATGAAAAGGAGATTGCGCTCCATGCTTATTCCTCATCTCCGCTTCCACCGCGCCCGCTACCATCATGGACAGGGCAAACATCTCCTTCGACCAACGTTGTGGCATGTGTCACCGGGTCAGGAGGTAACCATCCTAGGCTTCGAGGCGTTGCCCCCGGATTATCAACACTATCTACAAGCCTATGGTGTGATGCCCGGGCGCACCGTGCGCGTGCTAGCCCAACGTCCGGTCACCATCATCCAGGTCGAGCATACGGAGTTAGCCTTTGAGCCACAGATTGCGCGAGGTATTTTAGTGGGCATCGCAGGAGAGAAAGGGTCAGCCAACCCGAACGAACGCCTCTCGTCCTAAACGATGACGCGCGGGTAGAGCCGCGCCGCCACAGCCACCAGAATGAGCGTAGTCAGGCTCATGATTGCGAAATCCAACCCCAAAGGGAAACCAGGGGTACCACCTGTGATCATCAGAGCGCGCAGGGCATCCACAATATAGGTGAGAGGGTTAATTTTAGCCATGACCTGCAGCCAAGACGGCATGATGGCAAGGGGGTAAATGGCATTACTGGCAAAAAAGAGTGGCATGGTAAGCACCTGCCCAATCCCCATAAAGCGCTCACGGGTCTTGACCAGGCAGGCAATGATAAGCGAGAAGAGAGAGAAATTGGCCGCGCCGAGGATAACCGCCATCACTACTCCTAATAACGCCTGGGGTTGCCAGTTTAAGTCCACCCCCAACAACGCCGCCAGGGCATAAATGATCACCGCTTGGGTCAGGCCACGGATGCCCGCCGAAAGTGCCTTACCGCTGACCAACGCCGCGCGTGGTGCCGGGCTGGCCATAATCTTGTGCAATACGCCTAAATCGCGTTCCCAAATCACTGAAATGCCGTAGAAGATGGCGATAAACAAAACGCTCTGGGCCAGAATGCCCGGCGCCATAAAATCCAGGTAGGAAAGATTCCCGGTCGGGATCGCGCGCACACGGGCAAATACCTGCCCAAAGATGAGCAGCCACAGCGCCGGCTGTACTGCACGGGTAAAGAGCTCAGTGGGATCATGGCGCAACTTGCGTGCTTCTAATTCCGCAATGACCCAGGTTTTAACGACCATCTCACGTAGCATCGCCCAGGGCTGCCAAGCCTGCCGGGCCGAAGGCGAGGGAGAAGGTCTAGCCAAGACGGCGGGCGACACGCCGGGTTCGAGCAGTTTCACGGTAACCTCCCATAGTCGTTTGAAGTTGATTGCCGGTAAAGTGGATAAAAACCTCGTCTAAGGTGGCCTCAGGTTTTCCAATAGCTACCTTGAGGGCTTGCGGTGCATCACAGGCGACCAGGCGTCCCAGGTGCATAATGCCAACCCGATCGCATAAGAGATCTGCCTCATCCATTAGGTGGGTGGTCAGTAGAATGGTTGTGCCCAGATTTTGGCGAATCTGGCGGATGTAATCCCACACCAGATGACGTGCCACCGGATCAAGACCAACCGTGGGCTCGTCCAAGAAAAGGACGCGCGGGCGGTGGAGAATAGCCTGGGCAATCTCCAGGCGTCGAATCATCCCGCCGGAATATTCCCGCACCAGGCGATGCGCCACGTCACTCAGCCCCATGAAGTCCAACGCCGCGGCAATCCGTTGTTCGCGCTCTGTTCGTGGAATGTCGTAAAGCTTGGCCGCAATCAACAAGTTCTCATAACCGCTTAACGCCCCATCGGCCGAGATCAACTGCGGCACATAACCGATTACCCGGCGCACCTGGGCAGCTTGATGACGGATATCAAAGCCGGCTACCGTTGCACTGCCTTCACTCGGTGGGAGCAACGTGGTGAGCATTTTCAGGGTAGTGGTCTTTCCGGCACCGTTAGGCCCCAGCAAGCCAAACACCTCTCCCTCTTGTAGCGACAGATTCAAATGATCCACGGCCACTAATGAGCCATAACGTCGGGTAAGGTTGCTGGTTTGCAAGATCATTGTTCCGACCTTTCTGGAGATAATCCCTCGCCTGGAGTTCGCTCCAACACATGACAACGCAAGATAGTCATGGCCCGACTCACACACTCTCGTTCGGCAGGAGAGAGTCCGGCCAACAGCGCACGGAAATGGGCCTGGGTTTGAGCCTGAGCCGATTCTAGGATCGCCTCACCCGCTGCTGTCAGGCGCAGACGCACACGGCGACGATCCTTTTCATCTCCTGTTCGCTCCACCCATCCCATACGCACCAGATTGTCAACTAGGGTGGTGATGCTCGACCGCGTCAGCCCTAGATGCTCGGCCAATTCTGAGGCCGTGGCAGTGGCCTGACGGCGAATGAAGATCAACGCCCGAAACTGCGGCACGCTCATGCGCGGGTCGCGGTGAAGGCGCATCTGGCTGCGAATGGTGCGGCTAACCCCCATCACCACCTCTAAAACATCTTGTACACACGCATCAAGATCCGCGTTCATGGTTCGAATCTCTAATTATTTGATAATCGAACTATATGACAAACCATCTATCGTGTCAAGGGTGACAGGCTTCCCTATAAACCTTAAAAAACTTTTCCCAATGCTGATTCACCACGCCGGCTTTAACACATGCACCAGGCCTTTCCCAAGAATCTGAGAATCTTTTGATTTCCTGGTTAGGATGCCCCCAATGTTGATTCACCCCCTATATATGTGGGCACACGAAGACCATTTGAGGAAGTGTGGCAAGAACAAATGTACCTATTTTACAATAGAGCCCTGCGATCTTACCCAAAACTCTTTAAGGTGGCTCGACTTTAAAGATCGCTAATTTTTTAGGTCAGCGTAGGTTTTCCGACTTGTGAGCCAGGGTCAGATTTGCTAGAATCATTCACGCACCGATCATTCAGGGTGGACACCTGTCCCCCTTTTCCTGGTCAACACCCAAACGAAAACTGCTTTGGGTAAACCCTCTGCAAGGCGCAGGGGGGCATCTTGGCTATTGCGCCGCGGCGGGGTGTACGAATCCTATGCGGAGCGGAGGAGAAACCATGGACGCTGAACATGCCTGGCAGGTCGTCTTGGGCCAACTGCAAATGGAAATGTCCAAAGCCGCGTTCGATACCTGGGTGAAAAACGCAGAATTGGTTGGCTGGAAGGAGGGGTGTTTCACCATCGGGGTACGCAATGCCTACGCCCGCGATTGGCTAGAAAGTCGCCTATCCAGTATGGTCACCCGCCTCTTGAGCGGACTGATGGGATCACCCCAACAGGTGGAGTTCATCGTCTGGCACAAAGAAGCCCCGCTGAACCCCACACCCGACGTTCCAACCTTCCTGCCCTCCACCGGACGCCATGACTCCGCACAACCGCGTACCGTAATCCCGCGCTATCGCTTTGAGAATTTCGTCGTTGGCGCCAGCAATCGCCTCGCCCATGCTGCATCACAGGCCGTGGCCGAGAACCCCGCTCGCGCCTATAATCCCCTTTTCATTTACGGCGGCGTCGGATTGGGCAAGACCCACCTGCTCCACGCCATCGGCAATGCCACCCTTGAGCGCGGTTTGCACGTCCTCTATGTCTCCGCCGAAGAATTCACCAATGACCTCATCAACGCCATTCGCACCCACACTACCACCGCCTTCCGTGAACGCTACCGCAACATTGATGTACTTCTGATTGACGATATCCAATTTATTGCCAGCAAGGAATCAACCCAGGAAGAATTTTTCCACACCTTCAACACCCTCTACGGCCAGGAAAAACAACTGGTGATCTCCTCAGACCGCCCACCCAAAGCCATGATGACGCTAGAAGAGCGCCTGCGTTCTCGCTTCGAGTGGGGGCTTACCGTGGATATTCAACCACCCGACCTGGAAACGCGCATCGCCATTTTGCGCTCCAAGGCCGAACGCGCCGGGCGGGACGTGCCTGTCGAGATCCTTTATGCCATCGCGCGTCAAATCCAATCTAACATCCGCGAACTGGAAGGGGCGTTGACCCGCGTGCTGGCTTACGCAGATCTGAGTGGGCGCCCGCTGACCCCAGCCCTGGTGGACATTGCCCTCGCCGATCTCATTCCTCAACGCAGTCGCGTTGAACCGGCTCAGGTAGTGAACGCTGTCGCTCAGGTGTTCGGTATCCCTCGCGAACGCTTGCTCAGCCGAGAACGCTCGCGTGAGGTAGCCCTCCCGCGCCAGGTTGCAATGTACCTGCTGCGCGAGGAAGCCAACGCCTCCCTACCTCAAATCGGTGAAGTGTTGGGAGGGCGTGATCACACCACCGTCCTTTATGCCTGCGAAAAAGTGGCCGATATGATCGAACGGGATGACCACCTGCGGCGTCGTGTCTCCCAGGTGCGCGAGGCGCTCTACGGGCGCAGCGTTGCCGCGTGAACGTCCATGTTCTACCCGGTCATGGCACCCGCCCGCAAAATTGGGGCGGGTTTTCTTTTGCTCAATTTATGGCCTCATGGTATGATTTTAAACATGCCACGCACAAAGAAGGCATCCCCCGAATCGGAAAACAAGATCACCAAGGCCAAAGGTACGCGCAAGTCCGCTGCCGGCATGCCTTCACCTCAGCACCTCGCCCCACGAGACGAATCCGACTTGCCTGAGATCCTCGCCGAAGGCGAAGAAGAAGGTCTCACAGCGGAATTGGAAGAACCCGTCGCCACACCCTCCAGCGAGGACTGGTCTGATCTGGCGCTCGAAGATCCGCTGGAGATTTTGGAAGACCCGGCCCTGGCAGCCGAGCTCTCTGAAGATCCGGTACGGCTTTACCTGCGTGAAATCGGGCAGATCAGCCTATTGGATGCAGACAGTGAATTCCGCCTGGCAGCCTGTATTGAGGCGGACCGCCGCCTGGATGCTCTGCAAAAGCACATTGACTCACGGGGCAACGGCAACGGACGTTATAAAGCGTTATTCCTAGCCGTGTGCGAAGATCTGCTCACCTCATGGGAACGGGTCAAGCAGGATGCAGCGCGCCTGGAACACACCGCTCCTCCTGATTTGCAACTCGTGTTGGCCGAAGCACGCCTTTTACGCCAGACCTGGCAGAGCAAGTCCCCCTCATACGTCCGTTCATATATGGATAGCGGTCCTTGGGGGCGCGATACGTTCTGGGACGGACTGGTGCGCAACGTTTTCAACCTCTTTCTCGACCTTTACCTGCTGCCCGAAGCCGCCGCCCGGGCGCTAACCCAATGGACGGAAACAGAACTGGAGCTACCTGAACTGTCTTTCTTCACCCCCTACCTTAACGATGAAGAGGCTTTACGCAAAGAACGTGAGGACATCCACCAGCACGCCGAAGAGGCCAACAACGTGCTGATTCGTGCCAACTTGCGCCTCGTGGTCAGCATTGCCAAGCGCTATCTGGGGCGAGGGGTTTCATTCCTTGATCTGATCCAGGAGGGCAACCTGGGATTGTTGCGCGCGGTGGCTAAATTTGATCCTACCCGCGGTTATAAGTTCAGCACCTACGCTACCTGGTGGATTCGTCAGTCCATTAGCCGTTATATTGCCGAGCAAGCGCGCACCATCCGCATCCCCGTGCACCTCTTTGAGGCCATTACGCGCCTGTTGCGCGTCCAGCGTTCCTTAATGCAACAATTGGGACGCGAACCGACCTACGAGGAACTTGCTCTGGAGTCGGGTTTACTCAGCGAAGAAGACGTCCAAGCCATCCTGCTGGCCCGCTCCCGCAATCAACCCCTGGATCCTGAACTACAACGGCGCTGGGAGGCCGCCACGACCAAGGTGCAACGTATCCTCCAATCAGCGGAGGAGCCGGTCTCGCTAGAACGCCCAGTCGGTGATGAGGAAAGCAGCCAGTTAGGGGATTTCATCGAGGACGAGGAAGCCCTGGAACCGATGGACGCCGCGGCGCGCGAGATGTTGCGCCAGCAGGTACAAAATGCCCTCGGTGCACTGACCGAACGTGAACGCCAGGTGTTGGAATTGCGCTTCGGGCTGATTGACGGTAAAGACCACACCCTGGAAGAGGTCAGCCGCTACTTCAATGTGACCCGAGAACGCATTCGCCAAATCGAAGCCAAAGCCTTGCGCAAACTGCGTCACCCCACCCGCAGCCGCCACCTACGCGAATACCTGACCTGAGCCCTCACCTTTCTCGGAGAAGCGTGTGCGCATCCTGCTCCTGCAAAGTGATCTCCGCACCTGTGAGGGGCTGATTCGCTACCTGCGCAGCCGCGGCCACCAGGTTTGGGAAAGTACCCAACCCACCGAGGCACGCGCGCAGTGGGCAACTTTGAACCCCGATTTGGTTTTCCTAGATCTGCATCTTCCGGGCGAGGCATGGCTGGAAACACTGCGCTACCTGCGCCAGGAACATCCACAAATACGTGTGATTCTCACCAGTCACTACCCCGACTTGCAGCGTGAGATGCAGGCACGGGCATATGGTGTAAACAACTTTCTCCGCCACCCTTTCACGCCCCGCTGGATTGCCCTGGCGCTGCGCCGCGCCGAGGGGGTCGGGGCCGCCACTCAGCCTTCAACGCGCTTTGTTCAGACTCAACTGCGCACCGGCATCCGGATGCCGGTACGCCTGAAAATCGTTCTTCCTTACCTCGTCCTGGCGTTCCTGTTCTCCCTGGCTGCCGCTTATATCGTGACCCGGGTGGTCTTTGAATCGGTGCAGGAACGTTTCTATAATCAATTGATTAGCGCGGCCCAACAAGCCCAAAATTGGTTAGTCGGTGAAGAAGAACGACTGCTGGGAACGCTGCGCCTGGTTGCCAATAGCGAAGGGATTGCCACCGCGTTAGAAAATAACGACGCCGAAGCACTTCGCCTGCGTGTGTTGCCCCTGGCAATCAACACCAATGAACAAATCATCGCCCTGATTGACCCCCAGGGACTGGCAACGCTTGTGCTTTACCAACCCGAAGGGAGCTCAGCAGGGCTGTATCAGGCAGTGCGCGAGGATCCCACCTTCCAACCGGCCAACTTTGTCCAGAAAGTTTTACAAGGTGTAGTAGATGCCCAGGGCGATAAGTTTGCCGGCACCCTCGTCACCCCTTGGGGACACTATTTCTTCGTCAGCGGACCAATCTTCAACACCGCCAACCAACGGGTGGGCGTGGTGGTGGTCGGCAAATCCATCCCCACCCTGGCCCGCGAGATGCGCGAAGACCTTTTCGGCGAAATCACCCTTTACGATTTCAACGGCCAACCTCTCAGCACCACCTTATATGATGCCCCTTTGGTCCAGCCGTTAACTCTGGAACAAGTCGCCCAGGTGCTGGTCAACCAGGATCAACAAACCCTGATCCGCACCTTGAATTTAGGGAATCTAACCTACGGCGAAATTTTGCGCCCATGGGAGGCGCGTGGCGGGGAAGATCAGGGACTGATCGGGATTGCTCTACCTCAGGCCTTTGTCATCCGTGCCAGTCAGGCCACGCGCCTTCAAGTGATGGGATTAGTCATTGCAGTCATCCTGCTGGTGATTCTGATCGGGGTTTACCTGGCTAACCGCATCACCCAACCCCTGGTGCAACTTGTACAGGCTTCGACGCAGGTCGCCCAGGGCAACCTGGAAGTCAAAGTCAATTTACCGGGGAACGATGAACTAGCGGTTTTGGGGCATGCATTCAACGCCATGGTCGCAGGTTTACAAGAAGGTTCCATCTACCGCGACTTACTTGGTCGCGCCGTCTCGCCCGAAGTGCGGGAGCAGTTGCGCCAAACTTTCGCCTCCGGCAGCCTGCACCTGGAAGGTCAAGAAGCCATCGCCACCGTTTTGATGACCGATATTCGTGGTTTCACCACCCTTTCGGAACACGTTGAGCCGGCGCGTGTCCTGGCCTGGTTGAACGAATATTATGACCGCCTTGTGCCTATCATTGTCGAAGAAGGCGGTGTGGTTAACAAATTCGATGGGGACGCGCTGCTGGCCTTCTTTGGCATCCTGCCTCGCATCCTCAGTCCCAAAAAGAGCGCACTGGCCGCCTGCCGCGCCGCCGCGCAGATGCTCTTGGCGCTCGAAGAGCTTAATGCTGCCCGTATTGCGCGGGGTGATCCACCTTTGATTACCGGCATCGGGATCAACACCGGTGTTGTGATCGCTGGCGGCCTAGGGGCGCGAGATCGCTTGCACTATACCATTATCGGCGATACCGTAAACACCACTCAGCGTATTGAAGCCTTGACGCGGGACTTAATTGAAGGCAGCGGTGCCCTGGTCAACCACACCACGTACGCCGCACTGGCCGAGCACGTGCGAGAATTCAACCTACAACCGCTGGGGCGGCACCACGTGCCAGGCAAGCAAGAGCCGATTGAGATCTATCGCCTGCTGCCAAAATCCCCCCTTCCCCAACCCCAGACCTGACCTTATGAAAGCTCTCTCCCTGGCGAGATCAGGGGCGGGCGCGTATAATCGTGTCCATGACCCCAACACAACCCGCCGATACACCCTCAAATTCCTACCATCGCCCCTGGTTACCCTATTTAGCGCTTTTAAGCGGCATTCTTGCCCTTAGTTTATCTTCGCTCTTTGTGCGCTGGGCCAATGATGCACCAGGGCCGGTGGCCGCCTTTTATCGTATGGCTGTGGCCACAGTGGGGTTCGCTCCACTATTCATCCGCGAAGTGCGCCGGCACGGTTTAGGAAATACCCCCCAGTGGTTGTTCTTGCCCCTCTTGGGTGGATGCTTCACCGCCCTCGATCACACCACCTGGAGCATCGCGCTCCACGAAACGCGGATTGCCACTGCCACCTTAATGAACAACCTGGCCCCGCTGTGGGTGGGGCTCTTTGCCGCGCTGATTTGGCGCGAAAACCTGCACGGACGCTTCTGGTTAGGGCTTGCTCTGACCCTGAGCGGTGCTACATTGGTATTAGGAAGCGACTTCATCTACCATCCACAACTCAACCGCGGCAATTTTCTGGCGTTGGGTTCCAGCCTCTTCTACGCTGCTTATTTTTTGACCACCCAGCGCGGGCGCGAGCGCTTCCCGGCCTTGGTTTACATCTTTATGGTAACCGCAACGGCCTCAGTGGTGCTGCTGGGAATCAACCTGGCTGGCGCCCAGCCCCTGAGCGGTTTTGCCCCCAGCACCTACTTGGCCTTCCTGGGCGCTGGGTTGATCTCACAGGTAATTGGCTATTTTTCGGTGGCGTACGCCCTTGGTCATCTACCGGCTTCGGTTGTGGCCCCCACTATGGTCGCTCAACCGGTTTTGACGGCGCTTATGGCGATCCCGCTGGCCGGCGAGCCACTTAACTTAACCCAAATCCTGGGCGGAATCGTGGTGCTGAGCGGAATCTATCTGGTCAATCTGAGCACACCAGCGCCAAGAAACCTACCAGGCGAACGGCAACTGACCTCGGTATCGAGTTGAAACAAGCACGATAGAAAATAGCGCCCTGCCCCGAATAAAACCAGGGTAATATTCGTTAATACTGTGAATGAACTCTACAAGCCGAAAGGATCAGGCGTGGAGAGTGCTTTATTAGTCACATCCGAGGCAGAACTGGTGCAGCAGGCCCAGCGCGGCGATCGAAGCGCTTTTGCCGAACTGGTGCATCGCTATCAACTTGGTGTAATTGGTGTCGTGTACCGCCTGTGCGGTGACCCTTACCTGGCCGAGGATGCCGCCCAAGAAGCCTTTGTGCGCGCCTGGCTGAACCTTAACACTTACCGCCCCCTCATGCCCTGGCGCAACTGGCTCTACCGCATCGCCGTCAATGCTGCTCTGGATATGCTACGCCGCGAGCGCCCCACCCTTGCACTGGATGATGCCTCACCTCTTCACGGCGACTCACCCGACCCGCACGCCGCCTTGGAGCAGAAAGAACGCGAAGACCTGGTGCGCCGGGCGATTCTAACCCTTCCGCCAGCCACCCGCGCCGTGCTGGTGCTGCGCGAATATGGCGGGCTTTCTTACCGTGAAATTGCCGAAGCGCTCGATATTCCGCTTGGCACGGTGATGTCGCGTCTCAGCGCCGCCCGTCAACACCTACGTGAGCAATTGACGCCCTGGCTCACCCCACAGGAGGTCAACTCATGAGCGATCACGTCACCCATTTATTAGACGCCTATCTGGATGGTGAACTGCGCCCGGCCGAACGCCAACGCGTGGCGCAACACCTGGCCGTTTGCGCCGCCTGCCATAGTGATCTGCTGGCCCGCCAAACTCTCAGCTCTTGGATTCGCAGCCTGCCGGAGGATCTCCCACTCACACCCGGTGAGCGCTTCACTGCACAAGTAATGCTCCGCCTCCCACCACGCCGAACTGTGACTGCGCAACCTGCTAACGCGCTGGTCTGGAGCGCACCTCTGGTGCTGCTGATCCTATGGTCGGCACTGCAAGTCGTATGGGGAGTGATCACGTGGCTCCGGTTAGGCGCCCAAAGTGGCTTGCTTGCCAACGGAGCACCGGACATGCTCACCACGGGCACCCGTAGTCTATGGCTAACATTGCTCACATTGCTGGGAAGCGCCGCACCATCCCCCAGCCTGCAGGCGATATTGCAGTGGCTACAGCAGGCCGACCGCTGGCTCGGGGAATGGCTGGGGGTGTTGATCTGGCAGGCGCAAATCGCATTATTGTACTTGATCTGGTTGGTGCTCTGGGGATGGCAACAGTTTTGGGTCCCCACCTCAACTCCAGAAAGAACCAACGTCATGAAGTCGGCATAGCTTATATCTCAAGGAGATTAACCATGATGATTGACCCCTTAAAAATCCTCAAACGTTCCTGGCACATCCTTTGGCATTACCGTGCCCTCTGGCTCTTTGGTCTGATTCTGGCGCTGACGGCCTCCGGCGGGGGTGGGATGGGAAATGTTAATAACCTTTTCTCCTACCGTATGGAAGGGAATGAGGGTGCGCCCAGCGGCGTGTTTGAACGCTGGTTGGAAGAATTCTTCCGTCCCCTAGCACAGGTACCAGAGCACCAACTCCTGCCCACCTTGATCGGCTTGGTGATCGTCCTGATCTGCATCTTCGGAATCGTAGGGATCATGTTGGTCATTGCGCATTACGTGAGTCAGGTTGCCCTCATCCGCCTGGTGGACGATTACGAGACACAAGGTATTCGAGCCTCGTTTCGCCAAGGATGGCGTCTGGGCTGGTCGCGTAAAGCCTGGCAACTCTTTCTCATTGACCTTTTGCTCGGCCTTCCCATCGTCATCCTGGTGCTATTGATCATCCCACTCATCGGTTTGTTCATCGTCGGTGCCTCGGCGCAGACCCCGGCCATCACCGCCCCAGCCGTGATCATCGGAATTGGGTTGGCACTGCTGTGGTTCGTAGTGCTGATCCTGGTCAGTATCCTCGTCGGCATCGTCGGTGAGATTGCCCGCCGCGCCTGTGTGTTGCAGGAGATGGGCGTCATTGAAGCCTTGCGTCATGCCCTAAGTTTACTCCGTCGTCAATGGAAAAACGCTGGCCTGATGTGGCTGGTGGTGTTGGGGATCGGAATCGGCTGGGGTGTTGCAACGTTGATTCTCTTCTTCCTGCTTATTCCACTTTACCTCTTTATGATCATCCCCGCCCTGGTCATCGTCGGCCTTCCCGGCCTGGTGATCTTCGGCTTGGCCTCACTCTTCCTGGCACAGCCGCTAGCCGTCCTGACCGCACTGATCTTGGTATTGCCGCCGTTCTTCTTGATCGTCTTTTCCCCTCTGGTGCTCTTAGGCGCTTGGGAACAGGTCTTCCTCTCTAGCCTGTGGACCCTGACCTACCGCGAGATTATGGCGCTCGAAAACACCAACCTTGCAAATGATCTCACCCAAGCGGGTTAAGTGTGGTAATAATTAGAACAAACCTAGCTTAATAGAGCACAGGGGAGCACACCGATGAAACGCAAATGGATCCTTTATCTGGTTGTCGCCATTTTGGTCATTGCCGCTTTTCTGGGCTTCCGTGCCTGGCAATCGGCTCGTGCCGCGCTCAACACGAGCTTTCAGACTGAGCCCCTTCAGCGCGGTAGTTTGACTGCCACGGTCGGCGCCACAGGCACGGTTCGGGCGAATCAGACTGCCATATTGGCCTGGCAAACCAGCGGCCAGATTGGCAAGATCACAGTCACCATGGGAGATGCGGTCAAAGCCGGGCAAGTGCTGGCCGAACTTGAGAAGTCCTCGCTGGCCCAGAATATCATTTTGGCCGAGGCCGATTTGGTCACCGCCAAGCGCAACCTAGATAACCTGCTGAATTCTGATTTAGCCCGTGCCCAGGCCCAACTGGCCCTGGTGCAGGCCCAGAAGAAACTGGAGGATGCCCAAAAGCGCCGCCAGAGCAAGGATTACGCCCGCGCCAGCCAGGCGACCATTGACGAAGCCCGTGCCAATTACATCCTGGCCCAGAACGAATACGAACGACAGAAGGAGATATACGAGGGTGTGGCTGGCCTCCCCGAGGATGACCCGCGCCGCGCCCTGGCCCTTTCCAACCTGGCCAACGCCCAACGCGCACGAGATCGCGCCCTGGCTAACCTGAACTACCTGTTGGGGAAACCGGATGATCTGGAAATTGCCGAGGCGGATGCCAACGTTGCCCTGGCGGAGGCCCAGCTCAAAGATGCCCAACGCGAGTGGGAGCGGCTCAAGAACGGCCCTGATCCACTGGATGTCCAAGCCGCTCAAGCCCGCATTGCTGCCCTCGAAGCCACCCTCAAACTGGCGCGCTTGGAAGCGCCCTTCAACGGCACCGTAACCGAGGTGCGCTCCAAAGTTGGGGATCAGGTGACGCCGGGTACCATTTCTTTCCGCATTGACGACCTCAGCCGCTTGCTGGTGGATGTGCAAGTGCCCGAAGTAGATATCAATCGCGTCCAAGTCGGTCAATCGGCCCGGCTCACGTTTGACGCCATCCCGGGCAAGGAATATATGGGCAAAGTGGTAGAAGTTGGTCGAGTGGGTACACCGGTCGGCGGTGTGGTCAACTTCACCGTCACCTTAGAACTAAGCGACGCCGATGAACAGGTCAAACCCGGCATGACCGCTGCCGTCACCATCCTGGTGCAACAACTGGAAGATGTCCTGTTGGTGCCCAATCGCGCTGTGCGCTTGCGTGAAGGTCAACGGGTTGTCTATGTCCTGCGCAACGGCCTACCCGAGGCGGTCACCATTCGCCTGGGTGCCACCTCCGAGACTTATAGCCAGGTATTGGAAGGTGACCTACGCGAAGGAGACCTGGTCATCTTAAACCCGCCTGCACAAATCACCTCGCTTACCGGGGGGCGTCCGCCCTTTGCGGGAGGTCGGTAGGTATGACAGAAGCCAACGATTGGGTCATTGAAGCCCGTGACCTGACCAAGGTTTACAAGATGGGGCAAGTTGAGGTACATGCCCTGCGCGGGGTCAGCGTGCGCATCCGCCGCGGTGAGGTTGTCGCCATCATGGGGCCGTCCGGTTCGGGTAAGTCCACGTTGATGAACATCCTGGGCTGTCTCGATAAACCCACCAGCGGAACCTATATTCTGGATGGTGAGGACGTCTCCCGGCTCAAGGATGACGACCTGGCGCACATTCGCAACCGCAAAGTGGGATTTGTCTTTCAGAATTTCAACCTGCTACCACGTGCAACGGCCCTGGCTAACGTGGAGTTGCCTTTGCGTTACGCCAGCTACAATGGTGATCGCCGTGAACGCGCACGGCAGGCGCTGGAAGCCGTGGGGCTGGGTGACCGTCTGTACCATCGCCCGACCGAACTATCTGGCGGACAGCAGCAACGGGTCGCCATCGCGCGAGCGCTGGTCAACAACCCAGCCATTATCCTGGCAGATGAACCCACCGGTAACCTGGATTCCAAATCCGGCAAAGAGATTCTGGAATTGATTCTGCGCCTGAATCGCGATTTTGGCACCACGGTGATTATTGTGACTCACGATCCCACCGTAGCCCAACATACCCAACGCATTATCCGGATTCAGGATGGCCTCGTCGTGGAGGATGGCCTATGAACTTAGGACAAGCCATTTTAGAAGCCCTGGAAAGCCTTAGCGCCAACAAACTCCGCTCGGGGTTGACCATCCTGGGTATTGTGATCGGTGTGGCAGCGGTGATCGCCATGTTAGCCGTGGGTACCGGCGCGCAAGATGTGATCACCGGCTCGATCAGTGGTCTGGGGAGCAACCTGCTTTTCATCTTCCCTGGCAACTTTACCGAGCAAGTGCGTAATCCCCAACCCCTAACGCTCGCCGACGCTCAGGCCCTGGCGGACCCGTTCCAGGCGCCTTCGCTGACCGCAGTCGCACCGGTGCTCAGTGCAACCCGTGAAGTCAGTTATGGGAGCGAGCGCACCAACGTGCAAATCTCCGGTGTAACCCCGAATTACGCCGCCGTGCGCAACTACACCCTGCTGGAAGGCGAGTTTATCAGCGAAGAACACCTGCTGGGGCAAGCCTCAGTTGCTGTGATCGGCCCTGAGGTAGCCGATCGTCTTTTCGGGCGGCGCGAAGGCTTGATCGGTGAGGTCATCCGCATTGAGGGACAACCCTTCCGCATTATCGGCGTGACGGCGCCCAAGGGCGGGAGCAGTTTTGGCAGCCAAGATGATATTGTGCTCATCCCCCTCAGCACCGCCCAGGCACGCATCATTCGCCGCGACCGCAACCGCGTGGACTTGATCTTGGCGCAGGTCAGCAGCCCGGAATTGGTGCCCCAAGCCATTGAAGAGGTTTCTCAGGTTCTGCGCACCCGCCACCGGACCGAACTAGGATTAGATGACTTCACCGTCTTCTCCCAGCAGGACTTCGTTTCCACTGCCCAAACTATTACCGGCGTACTGACCATTTTCCTGGGGGGCATTGCCGCTATCTCCCTGCTGGTAGGTGGAATCGGGATCATGAACATCATGCTGGTCTCGGTAACTGAGCGCACACGGGAGATTGGCCTACGCAAGGCCATCGGCGCCCGCAAACGCGATATTTTGATCCAGTTCCTCACCGAATCATCCTTGCTCAGCCTCTTCGGTGGAATAATTGGGATCGGCTTCGGATGGTTAATTGCCTTTGTGGTTGGGCAGATTGCCGCAGCCAACAATACCCCACTCAATCCCAAAGTGGGCCTTGACGCCATCTTGCTGGCCACGCTGTTCTCAACCGCCGTGGGGTTATTTTTTGGCCTTTACCCCGCTAACCGCGCCGCCAACCTGGAGCCCGTGGAAGCCCTACGCTACGAATGAGTATCCTACCCTCTCGAGGAATGCCCGGGAAAATCACCGCCCCCAGGCTTTTTTGACCCCGCCTTAGGCCTAAGGAATGCGGGAATATCCCAGGCTGCATAAGCCTCTGCCGGCAAGTGGGCGATAAACCGCCAGGGCATTGAACGCCAGGGCTCAGGGGCATAGTCAATGCCCACTCGCGCGCCCACCTGTATCCAATCCTCCGGGACATTAAAGCCAGGTTCAATCACCAACGGGCTATTGACGGCGGTGAGATCACACCCGTTCAGACGACCATCGATCTGGAGGGCCTGACAGACTTTGGCTGGCCCATTCGTCCATTCTGCTGGTGGGCGCCCAGCACGGTTCTGCGCAATTTGCTCCAGGCCTTCGCAGGGTAGGATCGCACGGATCAACACTGCCGCGGGTTGACCCTCCGGTCCCACCACCGCGTTTAAACACCAGTGCCTACCATAGGTGAAGTACACATAAGCCCGTCCAGGCAGCCCGAACATGACGGCATTACGGGGCGTACGCCCACGGCTGGCATGACAGGCCTTATCCTCTTCGCCATCATAGGCTTCGGTTTCGACAATGTAACCGGCCAGGCGTCGCCCATCTTCCAAGCGGCGCACCAGGCGCTGGCCCAATAGCGCCCTGGCTACGCGCGTAACGGGATCTAAGTAAAATTCAGAGGATAAAGGGCGCATTTTTTTTCGGCCTCTTTGGGGTTGATATAGGTGGACGTATTATAATGAAAATGCCAGAAAATGCTTGTGAGGATCGTATGAATCTGCGGCCTGACCCCGGTTTGACCTTCGATGACGTTCTGCTGGTGCCCAAATATTCCGATATTCGCAGCCGCAAAGATGTGGACACCAGCACCTGGCTGGCACCAGGGATTCGTCTCCACATCCCTATCCTATCCGCCAATATGGACACGGTCACTGAGTCCAATATGGCCATCGCAATGGCACAAGAAGGTGGTTTGGGGGTGTTGCACCGCTTTATGAGCATTGAACGCATGGTTGAAATGGTACGGAGAGTCAAGCGCGCCGAGAGCATGGTGGTGCTTACCCCGCTGACCATCCTCCCGTCTGCCACAATCGCTGAAGCTCGCCGCATCATGGCTGAGGAAGAAATTGGCGGATTGGTCGTCGTGGATGAGGCTCAACATCTTTTAGGCCTGGTAACTACACGCGATGTTTTGCTTGCTCCCGACGCCAATGCGCCGGTCAGCACCGTCATGACCCCACGCGAGCGCCTGATCGTAGCTGGCGAAAACGAATCACTGGAGGCGGCGCGGGAAAAACTGTATACTCACCGCATTGAAAAACTTCCCCTAGTGGATGCTGAGGATCGTCTGGCGGGTTTAATCACGGTCCAAGATATCGTTAAAATTCAACAGCACCCTCATGCCACCAAGGACGCCTTGGGGCGGCTACGGGTGGGGGTGGCCATCGGGGTAAAACCGGAAGAGATTGACCGCGCCGCTGCCTGTGTGGAGGCTGGTGCAGACATCCTGGTGCTGGATATTGCGCACGGCCATTCTGAAAATGCCCTGCGCATGGTTCGTGCGCTGAAACAGAAATTTCCCGCCATTCCCCTTATTGCTGGCAATGTCGCTACCCCCGAAGGTGTGCGCGATCTGGTCAAGGCCGGTGCTGATGCGGTGAAGGTCGGAGTCGGCGCAGGCTCAATTTGCACGACCCGTATTGTGACCGGATGCGGCGTGCCACAACTGACCGCCGTCGCGGAGTGCGCTGCTGAAGGACAGCGCCTGCATGTTCCGATCATTGCTGACGGCGGCATGCGCACCTCCGGGGATGTGACCAAGGCCCTGGCCGCTGGTGCCAGTGCGGTGATGTTGGGTAATATGCTTGCTGGCACCGAAGAGAGTCCAGGCCCTGAAGTCGTACGCCAGGGACGCCGCTACAAGGTGGTGCGCGGTATGGCTTCACTCACCGCCAATGTGGAACGCCGCCGCCTAGAACATCACGACGATGACCTGAATGAAGAGGAATGGAGCGAGGTTGTCCCAGAAGGTGTAGAAGCGCTGGTGCCTTATCGCGGTAAGGTCAAGGACATCCTGCATCAGATTGTAGGCGGATTGCGCTCCGGGATGAGTTATGTCGGTGCGCATAACCTGCCTGAATTATGGGAACGTGCCGAATTCATCCGCATTACCCCCGCCGGGAAAGCCGAATCCGGCGCGCATGATGTGGAGTTGATCTAAAAAAGGAACCGCTATGACCTTCTTGCGCCGTCTGCTGCTCATATGTTGGGTTATTGGTATGACCGCCTGCCTGCCACAGGTCATCCCACCCACGCCCACGCCGCCACCTTCCACCCCCACTCCAACCTCTACCCCTCCTTATGCCCCTCTGAGCGCCATCGATGTGCTAAACGCCGAATATCTATTGCTCGATTTCGGTGGCAACCTGCGCACCATCCGCCTAAGCGATGGCGCTTATCAATCCGGTAATGATCCAACGCAGCCTGATTTTTGGTCGGTGCGCCTGGGTGAGATGATGGCATTTGGCGACCTGAATGGCGACGGCCTGGGAGATGCTGTGGCTACCATCGCCGAGAACTACGGTGGAACCGGCGTCTTTGTCAACCTGGTTGCGCTTCTGAATGAAAATGGCTTGCCGCGTCATGTGGCTTCGTACTTTATTGATGACCGCCCCATTCTCAATTCGTTAATCGTTCAGGAAGAGGTTGTCCATCTGGCAGCCACGATTCACGGCCCGAATGACCCCGGTTGCTGTCCGACCCAACCGGTGACCCGTGACCTTCGCCTGGTGAACAACAACCTGATGCTGATTCGTGCCACCTCGCAAACGCCGGGCGGTCAAGAACGGCAGATTGATTTGGAGGAACCCACCGATAACTCGACCCTGAGCACAAAGACCTTACACTTGCGTGGTCGAGTAAGCATTGCGCCGTTTGAAAACACCCTGCGCTATCGCCTCACCACCGCTCAGGGTACCACCCTGTTGGTCGGGCCGCTCATGGTCGAAGCGCCTGATCCAGGTGCACCGGGCACATTCGAGACCACGCTGGATCTGCAAAATCTGCCCGGCGGTTTATACTATTTAGAGATTGCCGACCTGAGCGCTGCCGACGGCAGCATTCTGGCCCTGACCATGGTGCGTCTCAACCTTCCGTAAAAAATCATCCCATTTTAATTAAATCAACGCCCTGTGGAGGATGACTTTATGCCTGTTCCTGTCATTGTGGATGCGATTCGCACCCCCATCGGCAACCTAGGGGGCGCCCTGGCTCCCGTGCGTCCAGATGATCTGGCCGCGCTAGTTATTCGCACCCTGGTTGACCGCAACCACCTCGATCCCACCATGATTGAAGAGGTCTATTTTGGCTGTGCCAATCAGGCTGGCGAAGATAACCGCAACGTCGCCCGCATGGCAGCACTCCTGGCCGGCCTGCCGGTTGAAGTAGCGGGGGTGACCTTCAACCGCTTATGCGCCTCCGGCCTGACCGCCGTTAACATGGCCGCCCGTGCTATCCGTGTGGGCGAAGGTGAAGTATTTATCGCCGGTGGCGTCGAAAGCATGTCCCGTGCCCCTTATTCCATCCCTAAGGCCGAGAAACCCTTTCCCTACGGCAACCTGACAGCGTGGGATACTGCGCTGGGTTGGCGCTACCCCCACCCGCGCATGATCGAGATGTACGGTATCGAATCTATGGGCGAAACGGCAGAAAACATCGCCGAGATGACCGGAATCACCCGCGAGGAACAAGATCGCTTCGCCCTGTGTAGTCACCAGCGTGCCATCGCCGCCATGGATTCGGGACGTTTTGCCGAAGAGATCATCCCGGTGCCCGTGCCACAACCCAAAGGCGAGCCAATTCTAGTCACCATGGATGAACGTCCGCGTCGCAACACCTCACTAGAGGCGCTAGCACGGCTAAAACCGGCCTTCCGTCCCGGCGGGACGGTGACCGCCGGCAATTCCTCGGGGATGAACGACGGCGCCGCCGCCTTGCTGGTCATGAGCGAGGAGCGTGCCCGTGCTTTGGGATTGCGCCCGCTGGTGCGCATCCTTGCCAGTGCCGCTGCCGGCGTCGTGCCGCGTCTGATGGGATTGGGACCGATCCCGGCCACACGTAAGGTTTTAGAACGGGCTGGACTGCGCCTGGACCAGATCGGCTTAATCGAGATCAACGAGGCGTTCGCCGTACAAACCCTGGCCGTGATCCGTGAATTGGGATTAAACGAAGACATTGTCAATGTCAATGGGGGTGCAATTGCCCTGGGCCACCCACTGGGATGCTCCGGCGCGCGCATCCTGACCACCTTGATCCACGAAATGCGTCGCCGCGCGCCGCAAATGCCCCGTCCATTCTACGGTCTGGCGACCCTATGTGTGGGGGTTGGTCAGGGTGAAGCCACCCTGGTGGAGTGGGTGGACTGAGGTATGTTGATCCTGGTCACTGGTGCCAGTGGGTTTATAGGCAGTCATCTATGCCGCGCCCTGATCGCACAGGGGCACCGCGTGCGCGCTTTCCACCGCCCCACCAGTTCCTTGCGGGCTCTGACCGATCTGCCAGTCGAACACGCACTGGGTGACCTAACACGGCCCGAGACCCTGGAAACGGCATTAGAAGGGGTGGACGTTGTTTTTCATGCCGCCGCTCTTCTGGGTGAGCGGGCTACCCCGGCTCAGCATTATGCTGTAACCGTCGAAGGCACCCGCGCCTTGCTCACCGCAGCATTGCGCGCCGGAGTACAGCGGGTAGTCCATACCAGTTCCGCTGTTGTGCTGGGCATTCCACCTCTGCCCGGTGACACCAACATCCCCTATATCATGGATGAAACCCACACCTGGAATTACCCCCCGGAACGGTGGCCCTACGCATATGCCAAATACTTGGCCGAACTGGAAGTGCAGCGGGCGGTGGCATTGGGGTTGGATGCAGTGATCGTCAACCCCACCCTGGTCATTGGGGCTGGCGATCACTACCGGCGGACGCGCTCGATCGTCGTTCAGGTGGCGAAGCGGCGCCTGCCGTTCATCACCGCCGGTGGGCTGAACGCCGTGCACATTAAGGACGTGGTACAGGGACATCTGCTAGCCCTGGAACGAGGACAATGCGGCGAACGCTACATTCTGGGTGGCGAAAACCTCACCCTGAGCGCCTTGGCGGAAAAGATCGCCGCGGTGTGCGGGGTACCTGGGCCGGGTCCGGAATGGCCAGCGGGGCTGGTGCGCGCCCTCAGCCGACCGCTTTCCTTGCTTGAGGCCTATCTGAACCTGCCAGTAGATGCGCGCATCCTGGCCCTGGCCGGGTATTATTTCTACTATACGCACGCTAAAGCCCAGGCACACCTGGGCTACACCCCGCAGCATACCGTAGAGGATGCCATCTGCGAGGCTTGGACATGGTTTAGTGGGGAGACACAATCACCGGTTTCGGCTTGAGCCGTTAATGGCACCGGGTGATCTCGGTAATCCCGGGCTTCATCTGAAAACAGATATTAGCATTTGCTTGGATCGGAGTAACACTCACGTTACTAATAACATTCAGCACAGTGTTCTTGATATCCAAGCAACCATGGCCGTTGGTCGTTATCTTTGGAATCTTGGTATGGTCGAGTCTAGCCATGTATCTAACAACTAAACGCGGGTGGGGAAAAGGGCTTCCCTTGCTGATCCTCATCTTTAGCCTCTTTGGAACTTTGCCTATCACCAACTCCATTGATGACGGCTTCTCATGAGATACCTTTGGACAATCTTCGCATCCTTCTGGAAAAACTTATCCAAACCAGACAATGGCTTAGCCAATGATGCATGAAATTACCTTCGCCAGCCCCCGACTTTTAGTCACTTATATGCGTGCTAGAAATGGACTAAGAGTTGTTCTTTGTTATGGGTTTTCCGAAAAAAACTGTCGTGATAACGCAACAATTAGTAATGCGTTCCACACCCAAGTTGCCAAAACAGCCATCACCAAACATCTAAGAGGGGGTAAACCTAAGCATGTATTGCCATTAAGCACTGTGGTCCGGGCATAACAAGAGCTCATGGAACAGTATCCTGATCCAAAGTTTAGCAACCGCGAAATTGAAGTCGTGACGTTACTGCTCCAGGGAAAAAGCAACAAAGAAATTGCCCACACTCTGGGTGTCTCAAATCGTACCATTGAAGCCCACTTGAGTTCAATATATGCCAAGCTGGCCGTAACCTCTCGTACCGAAGCGGTCATCAAACTAACTCAAATAGGATGGAGCAGTGCCACAGACAAAACACTGTCTGAAGAAGCTAACAAGGCCCCTGCGCTCGACAACCGAACCACGCAAGTTAATGATACACTTGCAAAACTGTTACGATCTTCTGCCGGAAAGTGGGCGGTGATAACACTCTTAACAACTTTAGGACTTATTTGGATCTTCACAAAACAAAATTGGCTTCTAGTACCTGTGCTGGGCTTCATGGCGTGGATTGGTCTGGGGACCACCTCAGTTTGGGGAAAAATTGATATCGCTTTTAATTTTTATACTGGGATTTTCTCTGCTATGTATCTCCCCCGCTGGGTTGATTTCTCCAATTCCTTTAGCATATGATAACGCCGTTCTGGATCTACTCCAAAAGATCTTCCATGCCACATCGGGGCAATAAGGCTCCACATCCCTACTACATTGACAACGCAATAACAAACTCTTGTGATAAGGCAATCGAGTTTGGAGTTCAGTACTGGATCATTTAATCCGTTGACGGTTAACCATACCGATCATCAAAGCAGAGCCACAAGGGTAGATTGAGTTTAAGCGGGATTATTTATTGTGTTCCAACCTCACCACCCCCCGGCCACATCCGCCAAGGTCGCATCCAGTTCGGCCAGGATATCCGGCAAGGCCGTGCGCGGGGTGGTGCCCTGCAAGGCCTGCGCAAAGGCATCCTGCACTACCCATTGTGCCTGCCGCCAGGTCGGTACATTCGGTGGAATCTGGGCGATGGGAATAAACATCAGTGCTTCCCCCCATTGAGGATTTCCAGCACGATAGTCCTCAAGGCGCGCCAGCGTTGACGGCCCCATCGGGTAAGCCCCGCTGGCGCGTACCAGCGCAGCCTGCGGCTCCGGCTCTTGCAGCCAACGGATGAACAGCCAGGTCGCTAGTTCTTGCGTGGGTGTACTGCGCAAGACGCCATAGGAAAGACCGCTCACCAGCACCAACGGCTTGCTCTTTCCCGGATATGGGCGTACCGTCCACACATCCTGGTTACTGCTGCGCTGCATCACCTTGCGCTGAGCCATCAGATCCAGTATCTCCCCACTGTAAAAGAGTGCCCGCCGTTGGGCAAAGTAATCGTAAGGCGCGGGTTCACGTCCCATCCAGGCACATCCCTCGTCCACCAAATCACGTAAAAAAGTCCAAGCCTCCAGCGCGTCCGGTTGGTTGAAATGCCACCCCCCGCCAGTTGGGTCAAATTCCTCCCGCAGGCCAAACGCACGCAGCCAAGCCAAGACGGTAAGCGGATCGGTTGCCACCAGCCAGCCGCCGGTGCCATCGTTGGTACGGTCGGCATCGCGGCGATTAGCCGCTGCCGCCGCGCAGACCTGGGTACGCCATTCCTCCAGAGTTTGGGGTGGGGCGCGAAAGCCCAATTCTGCCGCCCAGGTCAGGTTGTAGAAAAGCACCGTGGCGCTGCGCAGCGCCGGCAAGCCGATTTGCCACCCATTCACCTGATCACTTTGCCAGAAAACCAGCGGGATCTCGGCTCGGCGTGCCTCGCTCAAACCCCACTCACCGTCATTCAGCCACTCGTTGAGCGGGCGCATGCGTCCATCGCGCGCGTGCCAGGTCAGCAGAGTTGCCGGTGGCGCCACTACGCCCTGAGCCACTAAACCATCAGGGTGTCCTTGCTCCACCCAATCGGCCAGTACCATACTGCTGCCCGCTGAGGTGACCCTCACTCCAATCCCCCAGGGATTCTCGCGGTTGAACCGGGCGGTCAAATCACTGAGGGCGATGTCTAAAGCCCCTACCCAGGGATGCCAGAGATTAATGGTAACCCCTCGTAGGGACTCGGCAGACCGGGCTGCAGTTTCGGTGGGTCGTTCAGGTGATGGTGTAGCGGGCTGGGTTGGGGTAGATGAGGGAGGCAAGTTCGGGGTCGTCTCGGGTCGCGGTGCCACCTGGCAAGCCACGAATAGCCACAGCAGCCCTACGATGATCCCGCGTTTCAAACGATCAAGCAGATGCATGGCTCAATCGAAGTCAGCAGGCCATTCGGGATGGCGATAATGCTCAAACATGCGCTGAATCTCGTCTGGGGTCGTGCGCGCCAACGAGAGCGGCGGGATGGCATCTGCGGCAAAAAATCCCACGCCATCCGTCTCCAGACTAGTTTGGGGTTCACCCCCCAGTAACTCACACCGCATGAAAATCTTATAGAGGTGGAAGAGATAAGGTGGATGGCCGTGACAGTTGCGATCATATAGCGCTAATAATTTGACCGCGCGCACGCGGTAGCCCGATTCCTCCCACACCTCACGTTCAACCGCCTGACTGGGAGGCTCCCCTACATCTACCCACCCGCCGGGCAAGGTCCACCCGCCATCCACACGTTCCTTGACCAGAAGTAACCGCCCCTGGGCATCAAAGACCACCCCGCGGATATCCACTTTAGGGGTGGCATAACCGGCCTCGCGCATCAGCACCTCGGCAACGACATCGGCGCCTACATCACTATGGGCAGCGATGATCTCAGCCGCTATCGCTTGCAAGGCACGGTAGCGCTCGGCGTCGTAAGGATTAGGGGTATAGGCCAGGCCAGATTGGGCCAGCGCCTGCAGGCGCTGTGCCCATTCCAGCCATTTGGGTTGAGTCATAAGCCTCCGCTAACTGCGCAAACGCGCACCCAGAGTTTGCTCCAGGCGGCGGATAATCTTTTGCCGAATTTGCGCGGCCTCAGCATCAGTGAGGGTGTGATCCGGCGCCTGATAGGTCAAATTATACGCCAGGCTCTTCTTCCCGGCCCCAATTTGCTCACCCCGGAAGACATCGAACAATTGCACCCGCGTCAGCCATTTGCCGCCAGCCTGGCGGATCACGGCCTCGACCTGAGCCGCCGGTATGCTCTCATCCACCACCACGGCGATGTCCTCGATCACCGGCGGATAAACCGGCACCGCGCTCACCTCAAAGCGCTGCGGCACCAGGGCTAGTAACACCTGCGCATCCAATTCGGCCACCAGCACCGGCGCCGGGCCAAAGTCATAGCGTTCCTTGACCAACGGATGCACCTCGCCCAAATAGCCCAGTTCCTGATCGCCACTAAAGAGGCGGGCACACTTACCTGGATGCAGGTTGGGTTTCTGTCCTGGTTCCACCCGCCATTGAGGTAGGTGCAACGCTTCAGCCAGGGCTTCAAGAATCCCTTTGAGATCAAAGAAATCCGCCATAGGGGGATCCGCGCGATCCCAGGCCGGCAGGTGACGCATTCCGCTCAATACGATGGCCAGGCGCATCGGTTCGGCAGGCAAATCCTGCCCTTCCTGAGGCAGGAAGATCGGCCCAATTTCAAAAAACGCCAGGCGATCGATCAGGCGGGCATTGCGTTCAGCAATTTCTAACACCCCGGCCAGCAAACTACGACGCATGACACTGCGTTCCGGTGCAATCGGATTGGTAAGGCGGACGTACTCCGGTGGTGTATAGTCGCCTTCCGCTGGCGCCAGCCAGCGCGCTTCGCGCTCCGGCGAGGTCAAACGATAGGTCACGACCTCTTGCAATCCCAACCCGACCAACACATCGCGCAGGGCTTCCTCGGCATCCAGCAAGGGCTGGTTACGCTGCCGCGGTAGGGGATCGGCGGGTAATGTCTCCGGCAAGCGATCGTACCCGTAAAGGCGGGCAATCTCCTCGATCAAATCCGCCTTACCGATGACCCCTTCGCTGATATCCAAGCGGTGCGGGGGCACTTTGGCGATGATCGTGTCCCCTTCCAAACGGCAGGTGAACTCCAGACGCTGTAAAAGATCTGCAACCGCTGCAGCGGAGAGTGGGATTCCTAACCAACGTCGCACCTCGCCCTCACTCAGCCGGATCTCCGGATCCACATGGGGCTTGGGATAGGCGTCAATCAAACCTTCAGCCACCCATCCGCCGCTCCAGGCCGCCATATAAGCCAGGCAGACCTGCACTGCTTGCGGCGCTAACGCCGGGTGCACCCCGCGTGCAAAGCGATAGCCTGCCTCGGAGTTAATGCGCAACGTGGAAGCGGTACGGCGGACGTTTATCGGGTTCCAAGTCGCGCCTTCAAGCAATACGTTACGCGTGCTTTCGGTGACCTCGCTCTCCAAGCCGCCCATAATGCCGGCCAAAGAGAGTGGGCCGGCGGTATCGGTGACCAGGATCATAAAGGGTTCTAATTCGCGTTCTACACCATCCAAGGTCGTCAGACGCTCACCCTCGCGCGCTGCCCGGGTGATAATCGTCGGGGATTGACCGCCAGCACGCGCCTTAAGCACGTCATAATCGAAGGCATGCAACGGTTCGCCCAGCATCAACATGACGTAGTTGGTCGCATCCACCACGCTGTTGATCGGGCGCATCCCGGCCAGGCGCAACCGGCGCTGCACCCAATACGGACTGGGGCGCGGGGTTACTCCTTCGATCAGGCCCAACACAAAACGCGGATTTAAGTCCGGGTCGGTAATCTCAATGGCCGCGCGCCCGTCAATGGGAGCACCGGTCTCGAAAGGAGGTAAGGCGGGCTGGCGGAGCGGTTTTCCGGTTAGCGCCGCCAACTCACGTGCCACCCCTAGGATACTGGCTGCACGGATCATATTGGGCAGAATGGCGATTTCCAACACCGCATCGCCCATGTAATCCACCAGCGGCACACCGACCGGGGCATCGTCATCCAGAATGATGATTCCCTCGTGTTCTTCCGAAATGCCTAATTCCTTCTCCGAACACACCATGGAGAAAGATTCAACACCGCGAATTTTGGTGCGCTTGAGCGTGGTCAGGACAAATCCCGGCTGGTGTCCATCGTAAAGACGCGCCCCTTCGCGGGCATAGGCCACTTTAAGCGGCTCGGGAAGCGGCCCTTGTCCTTTGTAAGGGAATAAATTGGGCGCACCGGTCAGTACGGTCAAGGTCTCGCGCCCATCAAAGAGACGGCACAGAACCAACCGATCCGCATTGGGGTGGGGCATAACCTCTTCAATCTGCGCCACCACAATTTTATCGGGATCCCAGGAAAGGCCCTCGATCTTAAACTCGTGGGTCCCTTCGGGCATCGGCAGGCCCACCAGGCGAATTTCCTCTACTTCCAGCCCCGCCATGGTCAAGCGGTAGGCCAGTTCGGGCAAGGGAAGATCAATATCCACAAATTCCTTCAACCATGAAAGCGGTACTTTCATCTTACCTCCATGTGTTCAACGCGTCTTGGCCTAGAATTGACTCAGAAAACGGACATCGTTTGCCCAGAAGTAGCGGATATCTTCAATGCGATGGAGCAGCATGGTGATGCGCTCCACCCCCATGCCAGCCGCAAAGCCGCTGAATTCCTCGGGATCGTAACCGCCATTGCGTAGCACGGTTGGATGCACCATACCACAGCCCAAGATCTCCAACCAGCCGGAACCTTTGCATACTGTACAGCCCTTGCCGCCGCAGACAAAACACTCCACATCCATCTCTGCACTGGGTTCGGTGAAGGGAAAGTAGGAAGGACGCAAGCGAGTACGGGCCTGTTCGCCAAAGAGGCGGCGGGCAAAGGTGTTCAGTGTGCCTTTCAGATCACTGAAGGTGATATTGTGCCCGACTGCTAAAACTTCCACCTGGTTAAACTGAATCTCCGAGCGAGCGCTGATTTGCTCATAGCGGTAGCACATACCCGGCAAGATGACCCGAATGGGCTCCGGCGCCCGCTCGCGCATGACGTGAATCTGCCCCGGCGAGGTATGAGTACGCAACAACACACCGGGGGTCGTGGTATAAAACGTATCCCATAAATCCCGCGCCGGGTGGTGTGCCGGCATATTCAGGAGTTCAAAATTGTAGGCATCGGTCTCCACCTCGCGGCTGCGATAGACCTGAAAACCCATCTCGGCAAAGATGTGCACAATGCGCCGCAAGGTGCGGGTAGTGGGATGCAAACCGCCTAATTCGGGACGGCGCCCGGGCAGGGTGACATCCAGGCGCTCGCTTTCCAAGGCCCGATGCAGGGCTTCAGCGCGCAAAGCCGCTTGACGCTCTTCGAACGCGGCTTCCAGGGCTTGTTTGACCTGGTTGGCGCGCTGACCTACTTGGGGGCGCACATCTTTGGGTAGTTGCCCCAAGCGCGAAAAGACCTGCATCAACGGCGCATTGCGTCCCAAGTAGGCAACCCGCCAAGCCTGCAAAGCGACTTCGTCTGCGACATTCCGCAAATCTTCCAGTGCTTTGGCCTGCAAGACCTCTAACTCTTGAATTTCGGGAACTTCACCCATCGTGCAACCTCCACGAAATAAAAAATCCCGTCCCGGCCAGGGACGGGGTTTCAGCCCGCGGTACCACCCTGATTGGCTGTGTCTCCACAGCCCACTCGACCAACAGCCATCCATAACACAGCGATTGGCGTGCCCGCTAACGGGGGCCAGGCGGCTCAGACTACTTACCTGCGCGGTTTTAGGCTGGCGTAAGGCAGGTTTCCCCTGAGCAGCTCGGGAGGGAACTTCGACCGGGTTCCGGCGAGTTGGGGTTACAGCCTATGCCCCAACCTCTCTGGCGCCTTCCGCCGACCTACTTTCCTCCGTCAGCGCCATTGTGCTATGTTTAGAAGTATAGCACAAACCTGGCTTTATTATCGGCAAAAGCAGGGGGTTGTCAAGGGCGTTGCCATAATTCCCTGCTTGGGCTAAAATCCTAAGCACCATGGGTTGGGAGATTTGGGGTCACACCGGGGCAGTCAATCTGCTCCAGGGGCATCTAAAACAGGGGCGCGTCCGTCACGCTTATCTTTTCTGTGGTCCGCAGGGCGTAGGACGGCGTACCCTGGCTCTGCGCTTCGCCCAAGCCCTTAACTGCCCCCAACCCATCGCTCCAGGAGAACCCTGCGGCACCTGCCGCACCTGCCGCCAGATCGCCCAAATGAGCCATCCCGATTTACTCCTGGCGCAAGTGGAAAGCGGTAGCACCCTGAAAGTGGATCAGGTGCGTGCCTTGCAGCATGATCTACAATTAGCGCCTTACGAAAGCCGCTACCGCGTGGCGCTTTTGTTAAACATGGAGCGCGCCACGATTAGTGCCCAAAATGCCCTGTTGAAGACCCTGGAAGAACCTCCCGGCCAAGCCGTCTTACTACTCACCGCCGATACACCCGAAAGCCTGCTCCCCACCATCGTCTCACGCTGTGAAGTGTTACGCTTACGTCCTCTCCCCCTTGCGGATCTCGCCCTCATCCTAGAACAAGAACGTGGGCTTCCTCCCGATTGGGCACGCGAACTGGCTCACCTTTCCGGGGGGTGCCCGGGCGTGGCGCTTCACTATGACTCTGAACCCGAGCGTTACCAGGAACACCAGCACTGGCTTCAAGAGGCTCTCTATTTACTCGGACAGAAACGGGTGGAACGCTTTCAATATATTGAGAATCTGAGTAAAGACCGGGATCAATTCCGGGCTGTGCTTCGGGCCTGGATCACTCTCTGGCGCGACCTTTTGCTCTGCACCACGAATGCTGATGTCCCCCTGACCAACCTGGCATTTGAATCTACCCTCCGCGCTCTGGCCCGCTCTTTGGATTCGCGGCAGGTCACCCGCTGTCTGGCCGCTCTGGAACAAGGGATGTCCTATTTGGATGCGAATCTCAATGCCCGCTTGCTGGGGGAAATTCTCCTTTTGGGCTGGCCCTACTTAAACCCGGAACTGACCAACGCTTCGGGATAAAATCACCCCCCCAAGATTCACCTGAGTCATGCTATAATTACGACAATTATAGTCATATTATCTTCCTACAAGGAGTGGCCCCATGTACCCCGAAGCCGAATTTGATGCCTGTGGTTGCGGTGGGCAGTGCGGTTGCAGTAGCGAGCACGGCTCGATGATCGCCCTGACCCGTGAGGAATACATTCAGCGCCTGGAAGCCTATCTACGGGAACTGCGAGCCGAGATCGAGGCAGTGGAGCGTGAATTGGCCGAACTTCGTCAGGTAGCCTAGCTCTTCTCTGATCCCCTTCAGTCCGCGCCATAAAAAGAGGATGCGGGTCATAAATCACCATGTATCCATGATAAACGGCGCTTGACAAAGCGCCGTTTGGGTTTAAAATTGCATTCGTTATGTTGAATATAGAGGACGGCAATACCTTAACTGAGATTTACAACCCACTGGCAGAGGTTTTTCGCGCACTCGCACACCCGGCCCGCCTGGCTATTTTAGACCTGCTGCGTGAGGGAGAAGCCTGTGTTTGCCATATTGAGACAATGTTGGGATTGCGGCAGGCATATGTCTCGCAACAACTTATGCTCTTGCGCCAAAGTGGGCTGGTAAGCATGCGACGCCAGGGGTGGAATGTCTTTTATCGCGTCAGTGATTCGCGTATCTTCGAGGTGCTGGAGCAAGCGCGTTCGCTGCTGCCCGCTCCCCTGCCCGCCCTTCCTCGAACCGAAACGCTCCAATGCACCTGTCCAAGGTGTCGCGTCGGGTCTAAACCGGCCTGAGATGCACCTTTTCCATTCCATTATGGCTCACGGAGGACCTCAATGCTGGACATCAAAGTGCTTGGCCCCGGTTGCACCAACTGCAAACGCCTGGAAGCCCTGACCCGTGCCGTTGTGGCTGAATTGGGCTTGCAGGCCAATATCGAAAAAGTTGAGGATTTTGACGCCATCTTGAATTACCCCATTTTGGCAACCCCGGCCCTGGTCATCAACGGGCGAGTGGTGTGCTCTGGCCGTGTCCCATCTCGGGCTGAGATTGCTAAATGGCTAACCGTAACCGTAAGCGTGTAAGGCTCCTTCCTGCGGGCTAATTCGCCCGCTTTTATTTAGCGAATTAGTATTCTAATTTTTGAATAATACATCGAGAGGTTACAGATGGACTGGTTTTCAACCCTACAATCTTTGCTCTGGTCAGGGTGGGTCAGCTTGCTGGACTACCTGGCTGCCCACGTGCTCTTATGCCTTTTGCCAGCCTTTATCATCGCCGGTTACATGAGTGCAATGATCCCTAAAGAAGCCATCACCCGTTATTTAGGCCCAAAAGCGCCTAAGTGGATCAGTTACCCCGCCGCCGCCTTCGGTGGATTCATTCTGGCCGTTTGCTCCTGCACCATTCTGCCGCTTTTTGCCGGCATTTGGAAGCGCGGTGCCGGGCTCGGCCCAGCGGTAACGTTCCTGTTCGTCGGGCCTGCCATCAACATCCTTGCCCTGACCTACACGGGAGCGGCCATCGGTTTCGATATCGCCCTCGCTCGTTTGATTCTGTCCATTTTCTTTGGCATCGTCATCGGTCTGCTGATGGCCTGGATTTTTCGCCGCGAGGAATCAGCCATTGCTGCCAATGCCGATCTCTTTGCCACGGAGGCTAAGGTCCGACCTGCGGTATGGGTGACCTTTGGGCTCCTGATTGCTATCCTGATCGCCGGCACCTTGCAAATCCCCGCTCTGACCAATGTCTATGTCACGTTACACCTGCCCTGGCAAATACCCTCAGGCCTCCTTACTGCTCTCACTCAAGCCAATTTGACTCTACAAGGTGCCACGCTGATCGGCTTGCTTGTGATCATCGCTTTTCTAGCCTGGAAAGGATTTGAATCCATTTTCGATGGCATTTCAGGCTGGACGGTCGCCGCGGTGATTGCCATTGCCATGACCATCTTGCTGGCGGCACCGCTGACCCAAAGCGGTAGCCTGATCATCGGCCTCAACGGACGCTTCTTTGCCATCTTCATCCTCCTTGTTACCACGGGTTGGGTGGCGGCACGCGCTTTCGATCAGGACGATTTGATCAACTGGATTGCCGAAACCTGGAAATTTGTCAAGCAAATCTTTCCCTTATTGATCGTGGGCGTCTTCCTCGCCGGAATAGCGAAGGGTCTGATCCCTGAGGCTTGGGTGCGCGCTGTGGCCGGACAAAATACCCTCTGGGCAAACCTGGCCGGTGTACTCTTCGGCGTCTTCATGTACTTCCCCACCCTGGTAGAAGTGCCGGTAGCGCGCATGTTCCTGGATTTAGGCATGGCACGCGGGCCGTTGTTGGCCTACCTGTTGGCAGATCCTGAACTTTCACTGCAATCCATCTTGGTGCTAAACGGTGTTATGGGCCGCAAAAAAACCGCCACCTATGTCACCCTGGTCGCGATTTTGAGCACCCTGGCTGGATATCTCTTCGGCGCCTTCCTGGCCCATTAGGACTAAAACCATAACCCTGGAGGAATATTAAATGAGCCAATTCGTGATCATCCTGGGCATATTAATGCTTTCGTTCCTCTCGGGAATGCTGGGCCTGGGCGTAGCCTTTGCAGCCATCCCCTTCCTGGGGCTCTTCTTCAACGATCTGGTACATCAAATCCAGCCCCTGAGTCTGTTGCTCAACGGCCTGACGGCTTCGTTTGCCGCCGCTGGTTTCGCGCGCAGCAAACTCATTGACTGGCCCAAAGCCCTAACCTTGAGCCTGATAACGACCGCCTCCGCCCCGATTGGCGGATATCTGGCGCGCTTTATTCCTCAGTTTTACCTGTGGGCCATTTACGTGGGCGCTGTTTCCTTCCTGGCTTACCGGCTGTTTCGCCCTGTTCAGGGCAGCAGCGGTGGCGCCCCCAATATAAGGCTTGCCTATGCCCTGGCCATCCCCATATCCATTCTGAGCGGATTGTTAGGAGTGGGACCGGGATTCTTACTCATGCCCACCTTGATCCTAGTGGGATTGGATAGCAAGCAGGCCGCTGGCGTCAATGCCATCGCCGTCATCCCACCCTCGTTCTCGGCGCTCATCCCACGCTTGAACGGTGCTCAATGGTCTCCCGAATTGGCCATTCCTTTGCTAATTGCCGGTGGAGTGGGAGCATTCCTGGGCGCACGAGTGACCAGTCTTTATGTCCCCAGCCACCGTTTGCGCCAGATTTTCGCCGTAATGATCGTTTTGGTAACTCTCTACAAGTTATATACGCTCATGGCTTGATTTCTGAGGGGGGTGAGCGGAAACAGATCGCTCGCGCAGGGCCTGATAGGCCGCATCCCCGAGCAGATAGCGCAACTCCTCGGCGAATAAATCCAGGAGGGGTTGCGCTTTTTCGGCCCAGCGCAAACAACTGGCCGCCTCTTCCGCCAGGAGCGCTGCCTCGTCTAAAGTAATACGCCCCTCTTCATCCAGGTCCAATGGGTGTAAGATGCAATAAAACGGCTTGAAACGCCAGGGGTGATAGCCGGCCGCCTCCCCAGCGACCTGGAGGGCACATTTATAATCCGAGCGTAAAAAGACACAAGCGCTGCCGGCGTAGTGGGTTGGATCGGGATAAACTCGCGTATGCACCACCCGCCCACTGGGGACAAAAGGATCCTCTTCGCAGCGGCCATCTACCCAGCGCACAGGATCACGGCGCTCTATTGGCAAATAAGGTAAGATTAAATTAACATGGGCTAAAATGTCGCGCCATTCGGCCTCATCCAGCCACACTCCATAGGCGCAACAAGCTGCCTGACATTGAGGCCAGCCACAACGCTGAAGGGGCTCACTCATCAAAAGCCGTGGGGTAATCTGTTTGATCATGGCATTCATTTTATCGTATTATGAGAGAAACAGGAGGTTGCGATGAAACTAGCTGTGGGCGCCGATGAACGCACCTACGTTGTAGAAGAAGTGCTCAAATATCTTGAAGCCGAGGGGCACCAGGTCACGTACTACGGCCCTGCCGTAGGCGAAAGTTACACCACCCCCGAGACCTATTGGCCGGCTGTGGCGCGCCGCGTCGCTGAGGCGGTGGTCAAAGGCGAGGCCAATGAGGGCATCCTATTCTGCTGGACTGGCACCGGGGTTAGCATTGCCGCCAACAAAGTCCGCGGCATTCGGGCTGCGCTGTGCGTGGATGCTGAAACCGCCCGCGGCGCCCGCCTGTGGAACAACGCCAACGTGCTTTGCCTCTCTTTGCGCTTGACATCGTGGCCGGTTGCCAAAGAGATCCTAACCACTTGGTTCCAAACCCGTTATCAGCCTAACCCCACTGATGACACCTGTCTGGCACAAATTGCGGAATTGGAGAGGACATCCACCTTATCGCTATAAATTTTCTATTGTATTGGTGCGTGCATTGGGGCAAAAAAATCTGTAAAATAGGTTAAACGTGTGAAAAGGAGGCCCCATGCCAACATTAGATGAGGTATTAGCCGTCATTTTAGGAGGTGGTCGAGGGACGCGCCTTTTCCCTCTGACGCTTTTACGGTCTAAACCCGCGGTGCCAATCGCCGGAAAGTACCGCCTGATTGACATCCCCATCAGTAACTGCATCAACTCCGGTATCTTTCGCATTGCCGTGCTGACGCAGTACAACTCGGTCTCCTTACACCGCCACATTACCAATACCTATCAATTCGACAATTTTCACCGTGGCTGGGTGCAGATTTGGGCCGCCGAGCAGACCCTTTCCAGCAGCGATTGGTATCAAGGCACCGCCGATGCCGTACGTAAGCAACTCTTCGAAATTCGCGCCACCCGTGCCCGCTACGTGCTCATCCTGGCCGGCGATCATCTCTACCGCATGAACTACGCCCCGATGTTCCGCCAGCACCTGGAAAGCGGTGCCGAGATCACCGTTGCGGTGAAGCCCGTTCCCACGTCCGAAGCCCCTCGCTTTGGCATTCTCAAGCGCGATCTCACCGGGCGCATCGTCCGCTTCGCCGAAAAGCCCAAGGATCCTGAGTTGCTGGCCGAAATGGTCAGTCGCGATGACCCCGAACGCCCTTACATCGGTTCGATGGGGATTTACCTCTTCAACATTGAAACCCTGATTAAACTTCTAGAAGAACATCCCGAATTTGATGACTTCGGTGGCGAGGTTATTCCCTACGCCATCAATTATCATCACGTATATTCCTACGATTTTGATGGCTATTGGGAAGATATTGGAACCATCCGTTCGTTTTACGAGACCAACCTCGCCCTGACCGATCCGAATCCACCCTTCAATTTCTTCGATCCCGAGTTTCCCATTTACTCGCACCCCCGCTTCCTGCCCGGCTCCACCATTGAGCGCAGCGTCTTGGAAAACGTTCTGCTCGCCGAAGGGTGCTGTATCCGCAATGCCGAGATTCGCCGCTCGGTGATCGGGCTACGCAGCCGCATCCGCAATGGTGCGCGCATCGAGAACACGGTGCTAATGGGCGCTGATTATTACGAAAAAGTGGGTTGCGAAGATTACGATGAGACCATGCTGAGCACGGTACCGATTGGCATTGGGCCGGGTTGCGAGATTTCCGGCGCCATCATTGATAAAAATGCTCGCATTGGCCGTGGCGTGATCATCCGCCCCTTCCCGCGCGGCACCGACCTGGATGGCAACGGATGGGTAGTGCGCGATGGCATTGTGGTCATCCCCAAAGACGGGATCATTCAGCCTGGCACGTACATTGGCCCGGAGTTGAAGCCTCCGGAACCTAAGGCACAGGTAGTGGAAACGGAAAAAATTTAGCCCGTACCAGGGCCCAAAACTACTCTCATTTCTGATACGACCCGAGGGGGCGGGGAATTTATGCTTCATTTAGCAGAGAGGGGTAGAATTAAGCAGGGACTGCCTGGGCGGGATTTTTATCCCCTCACCGGGATAACTTATGTCCCTTTCACGTCATTTTAGGGAGATGTTGCATGACAGTTCCGATCGCCAAAACCGCCGAAACGCCCTCCGCAACCCTACCGCCTTCGGATTTGAATATCGCCTGGCATGCCCTCAACGCTCATGAGACCGTCCGACGCCTGCGCACACCTTTAGAAACCGGTCTGACCAGCGAAGAAGCCAAGCGTCGTCTGGCGCAATTTGGACCAAACCAACTGGTTGAGCCCAAGCGTCGCACCTTCCTGCAAATGGTGATCGGGCAATTAAATAATTTCGTGGTCATCTTGCTCATTGTGGCAGCCATCATATCCGGCGCTATCAGTCTTTCTCAAGGTGAACCATTGGTGGATTCCGCTGCTATTATCGCTATTGTCGTCTTGAACGCTGTGCTCGGCGTTATCCAAGAAAGTCGCGCGGAGCAGGCCCTGGCTGCCTTACGGCAGTTAGCAGCCCCCGAAGCCCAGGTACTGCGGGATGGACGGCGCCAAACCATCCCCGCGCGGGACCTGGTGCCCGGCGATATCGTCTTTTTAGAGGCTGGCAACTACGTCCCGGCCGACCTGCGCTTGCTCGAGGCTGTCAACCTACGCATCGAAGAAGCCGCTCTGACCGGTGAGTCGGTGGCAGTTGAGAAAGACGCGACCAGCCTGCTCCAAGAGGATGCGCCCCTTGGTGACCGCAAGAATACGGCGTTTATGGGCACTTTGGTGGTCTATGGCCGCGGACGCGGGGTGGTGGTCAGTACCGGCATGCGCACGCAACTGGGTATGATTGCCACCATGCTTCAAACTATGGAAGAAGAAGAGACGCCCCTCCAGCGGAAACTTGACCAACTAGGTAAAACCCTGGGCATCGCCGCCCTAGTCATTTGTGGGCTGGTTTTCCTCACTGGCATCCTGCAAGGCGGGAATATTTTGGAGATGTTCATGGTTGCCGTTAGTCTGGCCATTGCTGCCGTGCCCGAGGGTCTACCCGCCATTGTCACCATCAGCCTGGCATTAGGCATGCGCGAGATGATTCGCCGCCATGCCCTGATCCGCCGCCTCTCGTCAGTTGAAACCCTGGGTTCGGCTACGGTGATCTGTTCGGACAAGACCGGCACCCTCACCCAAAACGCTATGACCGTCAGGCGTTTGTGGGTAGACGGCACGTTCATTGATGTGAGCGGACATGGCTATAGCCCCCAAGGTGAATTCAGCATCCATGGACAGCCGTTGGATTTTAACCAATACCCCGCAGTTCTCACCGCACTGTGGATCGGCGCGCTCAATAACGACGCCGTTCTCGAAGTGAACACCAACAACGGTGAAAATGCCTACCGCATCGTGGGGGATCCTACCGAAGGGGCATTGTTGGTCGCGGCGGCTAAAGCCGGCGCGCTCCCCGAACAACTGCAAATGGCCTATCCCCGCAAAGAAGAGGTGCCCTTTGATTCGGTGCGCAAACGCATGGTCACCGTTCACGCCGTGCGCGCCCCCCGCCCTGAGGACGCCTCACCGTTCAGCACTGAAGTGGCACCCGATCTGCACGTCGTCACCGTCAAGGGCGCACCAGATGAGGTACTCCGTCTGTGCCGCTATTATCAGGATCGTTACGATCAACCTCAACAGCTCGATGACACTGCTCGCCAGCGCATTCTGGCCGCCAACGATGCCATGACCCGTGAGGCGCTACGAGTCCTGGGCGTCGCCTACCGTGTCATTCCGGCGCTCCCGGAGCAAGCGGATCCTGAAGCCCTGGAACGCGACCTTGTCTTTGTAGGCTTAATCGGCATGATAGATCCGGCCCGCCCCGAGGTGATCCCTGCGTTGCAAAAAGCCGCCCGTGCCGGCATCCGTACCATCATGATTACCGGCGATTACCCGAACACCGCACGCGCCATTGCCGAAACGATTGGGCTGTTACGGCCTCAGCATCAGGTCTTAACCGGTGCTCAGTTGGATGCCATGGATGACGCTATGCTGCAGCGCGAAGTTCAGCGCACCGATGTTTTTGCCCGCGTTTCGCCCCAACATAAATTGCGCATCGTAGAAGCCCTCAAAGCCAACGGCGAGATCGTAGCCATGACCGGGGATGGCGTCAATGACGCCCCCGCCATCAAACGCGCCGATATCGGCATTGCTATGGGCATCACCGGCACCGATGTGGCGAAAGAGACCGCAGACATGGTGTTGACTGATGATAACTACGCCAGCATTGTTGCCGCCGTCGAGCAAGGGCGCATCATTTACAGCAATATTCGCAAGTTCGTCTATTACCTGATCTCATGTAACCTCGCGGAAATCTTTATTATCTTTCTTCCCACCGCCTTCGGGCGCTGGCTCTTTCCAGCCCTAGGGCGCGTCCTCTCGCCCCTTTTGCCGATCCAGTTGCTCTGGCTAAATTTGATCACCGATGGCGCGCCGGCATTGGCCTTAGGCACCGAAAAAGGCGACCCCGATATTATGCAGCACCCGCCACGTCCACCCAAGGAACCCATTATCAACCGGTTCATGCAAATTGGCGTGGCCGTGCAAACCGTAGCCATCACGGTGGCTACCCTCATCGCCTTCAGTCTGGGCTTGCGTGAGGATACCACCCTGGCCGGCACACTGGCCTTCGTCACCCTTTCCAGTTCTGAATTGCTACGGGCTTACACCGCGCGCTCCGAACGTTATCCCCTGCTCAAAATCGGTTTGTTCAGCAATCGCTGGATGAATCTGGCCGTGCTCAGTTCGCTGGCTTTGTTGCTCATGGTCGTGTATGTGCCGTTCTTCAACCCCATCTTCGCCACCGTCCCGCTCTCATGGGCGCAGTGGAAACTCATCCTGCCCTTGATCTTCCTGCCCGCGGTAGTGGCCGAGATGACCAAGGTTGTGTTAAGCGCGCGTAAGGCGTAGTCTGGGTTAGCAATGATACAATTATTAGTGAGAGACTCAATCCATCATCCTATGGAGGCAGGTTTGACGCACACCCTCACCATCGCGATCCCTATGGCCGGCTGGGGCACGCGCATGCGCCCCCATACCTGGAGCAAGCCCAAACCCCTACTCCCTCTGGCAGGTAAAACCGTTTTAGATTACGTCTTGGCACAGTTCAACAGTGTGCCCGCCTCTTTCAAAATCGAATATGTTTTCATTGTCGGGCCCGGGCAGCAAACCGCCATCGAAGCCCACATGCAACAGCACCATCCTGACCTCACCGTACACTACGTGGTACAAGAGGTCATGCGTGGACAATCAGATGCGCTCCATCTGGCACGAGAGTATCTGCACGGCCCCATGCTCATGGCATTTTCAGACACGCTGATCGAAACCGACCTCTCATTCCTCGCCCACACCGACGTGGACGGTATTGCCTGGGTCAAACCGGTGCCAGATCCGCGGCGCTTTGGGGTCGCCGAGGTAAACGCTGAGGGCTGGGTAACCCGCCTGATTGAAAAGCCTCAAGACCTTTCTAACAACCTGGTGGTGGTGGGTTTTTATTATTTCCGCAGTGGCGAAGCCCTAGTGGCAGCTATTGAAGAGCAGATACAACGCGGGTTAGCATTGCGCGGTGAGTACTTTCTGGCCGATGCCATCAACATCCTACTCGAACGCGGCGCCCGCTTCCGCACCCAAAAGGTGGACATCTGGCTGGATGCCGGGATCCCAGATGCCCTTTTAGAAACCAACCGATACTTGCTTGAACACGGGCACGATAACAGCGCCGAAGCTATCCAGCGCGCCGGTGTCGCTGTGATACCACCGGTTTACGTCCACCCCGAAGCCCAATTGAACCATGTTGTGATCGGACCGCACGTGTCTGTCGGACGGGGCTGCGTCTTGGAATCCTGCGTGATTAGTGATAGTGTGCTGGATGAAGAATCTCACGTCCGTAATACGGTGCTAACAGGTTCTCTGTTAGGGCGGCGGGTGCGCTTCGAGGGAACGCCCTACCGCCTGAATCTGGGAGATGACGCATGGGTGAAATGAACCCCGATCCGGTCGAATGCCACTCCGGATATGAGTACGCCGAACGCCCGCTGGCGATTCATTGGGAGGGAGAGCGCCTTGAAATCGAGGCCATTGAAGACCGGTGGCGCATCCCCGGCGGTAAATGCTTTCGCGTCCGCGTGCGTGATGGACGGCGCTTTGAGTTGTTTTATGGCGAACTTTATGACGAATGGCGGGTTAACCTGTTATAAGATCTTACTGTAAGAAGGAGCCAGAGCCTATGACCTCCACGTCTTCTACCCTCCCCACGGCCTCTACCCGCACCACATACCTCTCGCAACGGGTGGCCAGCCTCAAACCCTCCGGCATTCGGCGTTTTTTTGACATCGCCGCTACCATGAAGGATGTCATCTCCTTGGGCATCGGTGAGCCCGATTTCGACACCCCACCCTCCGTCATCGAAGCCGGCATCCAGGCCCTGCGCAACGGCCAGACCCACTACACATCGAACGCAGGCATCCTCGAACTACGCCAGGCCCTAGCTGCGCACCTGGAACGGCTCTACGGCGTGAGTTATGACCCCCAAACCGAGATCATCATCACCGTGGGTGGTTCAGAGGCTCTCTACCTGGCAGCAACGGCCTTGCTCGACCCCGGTGATGAAGTGATCATCCCTACCCCGTGTTTCGTTTCTTATCAGGCCCAGGTCTATCTGGCTGGCGGGGTACCGATCGAGATCCCCTGCCGTATGGAAGACAACTTTGATGTCAACCCCCAGGCGATTGAAGCCGCCATCACACCCCGTACCAAAGCCATCTTGATCGGCTTTCCCAATAACCCCACCGGCGCCGTGGCTACCCGCGAGCGCCTGTTAGAAATCGCCCGCCTGGCCGAGAAACACGATTTGATTGTGATCTCGGATGAAATCTACGACCGCCTGGTTTACAGCGGGCACCAACATGTGTGCTTCCCCTCCCTGCCGGGGATGAAGGGGCGTTCCTTGCTCTTGGGTGGGTTCTCCAAAGACTACGCCATGACCGGTTGGCGCATCGGCTATGCCTGCGGGCCTCAGCACCTGATGCAGGGGTTGCTGCGCGTGCACCAATACACTGTGATGTCGGCACCAACCATGTCTCAGATTGCTGCCCTCACCGCGCTTTACGATCGTGATGAGGCAGTGCAGATGATGGTTGAGGAATATGACCGCCGCCGCCGTCTAATTGTCAGCGAATTGAATCGGATGGGCTTACCCACCTTTGAACCCAAAGGGGCTTTCTATGCCTTTCCCAAGGTGAGCGTTACCGGTCTGGATGATGAAACCTTTGCCCAGCGTCTGCTCCAGGAAGAGCACGTCGCCGTGGTGCCAGGATCGGCGTTCGGTGCCGGTGGTGAGGGGTTTGTGCGTTGTTCCTACGCCACTGCCTACGAGAAGATCGAGGAAGCCTTGCGCCGAATCGAACGCTTTTTGAAGCGGTTGTAAACCCGGCCTGCGCCAATATTCCCAATCTGACCCCAAAAGGCGTGATATAATCCGCCGATAATCACGGCCTTGGAGGAGACACCATGACCTATCAGTTGATTCAGATTCCCCAGGGTGGGGAGGCGATTCGTTTTACTGAAGGGCGCTTACATGTGCCCGATAATCCAATTATCCCCTATGTTGAAGGGGACGGCACTGGGCGCGATATCTGGCGTGCGGCGGTGCGTGTTTTTGATGCCGCCGTTGCCCGTGCTTACGGAAGCCGCCATAAAATTTACTGGATGGAGGTTTATGCTGGAGAGAAATCGTTCCGCCAGTTCAACACCTGGTTACCGGATGAAACGCTTCGTGCCTTCGAGGAGTTCCGCGTCGGCATTAAAGGCCCTTTGACCACGCCCATCGGTGGGGGCATTCGCTCGCTCAATGTCGCGTTACGTAAAGCCCTGGATCTCTACGTTTGCCTGCGCCCAGTGCGCTATTTTAAGGGCGTGCCCTCACCCGTACGCCAGCCTGAATTAGTGGATATGGTCATTTTCCGCGAGAACACTGAGGATATTTACACCGGGATTGAGTTTCAGCACGGCACACCGGAGTCCGAGCGCTTCAAGGCTTTACTGCGGGAACACTTCCCGGATCAGTTTGCCAAGATCCGCTTTCCGGAAACCGCTGGATTCAGCCTCAAGCCCATCTCGGTGCAGGGCACCGAGCGCCTGGTGCGCGCCGCCATCCGCTGGGCATTAGAGAACCGCCGCCGCAGCGTGACCCTGGTGCACAAAGGCAACATCATGAAATTCACCGAGGGCGCTTTCCGCGATTGGGGCTATGCGTTGGCTAAGCGCGAGTTTCGCCACCAAATCGTCACCGAACGGGAATCATGGATACTGGCTAACCGCGAGCAAAACCCTGACCTAAGCATTGAAGAAAACGCTCGTTTAATCGAACCGGGATACGACATGCTCCCGCCAGAGCAGCAAGCCAAAGTGCGCGCCGAGGTTGAAGACACCCTGGCCACACTCTGGCCCACCCATGGTAACGGGCAGTGGAAACGCCTCTTGCTGGTCAAGGATACGATTGCCGATGTGACCTTCCAGCATGTGCTTACTCGCCCGCGCGACTTTGACGTCCTCGCCACTCCCAACCTCAATGGCGATTATCTCTCCGATGCGTTAGCCGCCCAGGTTGGGGGAATTGGCATCGCTCCTGGCGCGAACATTAATTTTGAGAGTGGGCACGCTATTTTTGAAGCCACCCACGGCACCGCTCCTAAATATGCCGACCTGGATAAGGTTAATCCGGGCTCGGTGATCCTCTCCGGTGAAATGATGTTGCGTTTTCTCGGCTGGCATGAAGCGGCGGATCTGATCATCAAGGGTATGGAAGGCGCCATCGCTGCCCGCACCGTTACCTACGACTTCGCCCGCCTGATGCCTGATGCCACCGAGGTGCGCTGTTCTGAATTTGGGGATGCGATTATCCGCCACATGGACGACTGAATTGACCGCCCCCCGCTCCATAGGTTATCTGCTTTTTGCCCGCTGAAAATTCCTGCGCAATTTGACTTGAATGCACAAATTATTTTCGCTACAATGAAATACACATTAATAATCATACAGGGAGCATGTTGCACGTGGGCTAAACACCGTGGAAAAGGAGCGCGCAATGGACGTCATCAAGGTCAAGGCTAATTCCCGCACCGCAGCCGTAGCAGGAGCCATCGCCGGCGTAGTCCGCGAGCACAAACGGGCCGAGGTGCAGGCCATCGGCGCCGGCGCCGTCAATCAAGCCATCAAAGCATTGGTGCTGGCCAGGGGGTATTTGATGGAGGATGGAATCTCCATCGTATGCATCCCCGAGTTTGTGGATGTGGACATCGAGGGCAAAATCCGCACCGCGATCAAATTGATCGTCGAACCACGCTAAACCCGAGCGCTCCACACAAAGGTGCAGGGGTCAGGCCACTTCTGCGGGGTCAAAACGGACTTCTTCTTTGCCGGTCAGTTTTTCTTGCACCTTTTGCAAGACTAATTCAAAGTGGCGTGGGCGCGCGACATAGTCCAGGTCGTCGGCAGGCACTGTCAGGACCGGACATAGGGTGAACCCTGCCACCCACGCCTCATATAATGCATTGAGTCGTTCCAGGTACATCAAAGGAATTTCGCGCTCGTAGGGACGGCAACGCTGGGCAATGCGCCGCTGGAGTGTCGCCGTTGAGGCCCGCAAGTAGATCATCAGATCCGGCGGGGTCAGGCAATCGCACGCGGCCTGGTAAAGCGCGCGGTAGGTGGCATAATCCCGTTCGCTTAGAGCACCTTGCAGATAAAGGCCCTGGGCAAAGATCTCGGCATCCTCATACAAACTGCGATCCTGCACCGCCGAATTGGGACTGCGCTGGATTTGAAGATGGATGCGCAGGCGGTGCGCCAGAAAGAAGACCTGCGAATGAAACGCCCAGGCCTGCATATCGCGGTAAAAATCGCCCAGATAGGGGTTTTCCACCTCAGGTTCGTAGTACGGTTGCCAACCCAGGCGTTCGCACAATAAACGCACCAGGGTAGATTTGCCCACCCCGATGTTACCCGCCACGATAACATATTTCTTCATTTGCTGAGTTTTCCCGCCAGTTCCAGGTCAATAACTTGTTGGAAAACCTCAAACGGCTGTGCGCCAATGAGGGCAATGCCATTGATAAAGAACGTCGGCGTGGAATTGATCCCCAGGTCAGCGGCATAGGTGTAATCGCCCTCCACCTCGGCCTGATAACGCCGTTCATCCAGACAGGTGGTGAACTGATCGAGGTTCAGATTCAGGCGCTTGGCATATGCTAAATACGTCTCTCGCCCCAATTCCTGCCCACCACTAAAGAGCAAATCGTGAAACTCCCAGAACTTACCCTGTTCGTGGGCGCAATTAGCCGCTTCAGCCGCCGGGGCCGCTTCGGGGTGAATGCTGTAAAGCGGAAAATCGCGGTACACCAGGCGCACCTTGTCGCTATAAGCGGCCTGGATTTTCGGCCAGACCTGCACATGCCAGCGCTGACAATACGGGCATTGAAAATCGCTGAACTCGATAATCGTGATGGGAGCATTTTCCGGTCCCAAGACCGGATCATCATCCACCGGAACGTCGTAACGCGTCACCTGGCGTGGGGCATTGGCTTCAGCCTGCTGCGCCACCAGTTGCGCTTTTAAATCGGCCACCTGGCGCCCCCAAATGCCGTAACCCGTGACTAAACCCAGCAGAAAAACAACTAGACCAAGGCCTAAAATTCCCCACCAGGGCAAAGGTTTACGCGAAATTACCGCCGATGACGTTGCGGGAGATGACGTAGTCTCAAGAGATAAGGGTGAATCATTCATTGTCATTCTCCGTTGATTCCTCGGCTTCAGAATCGGGCACTAAACCCAAACGGCGCGCTTCCTCATAGGTGAGGGCTTCAGGGGTAAGCAAAGAAACCGCTTCGTCTTTCACGGCGGCTTCCCAAAAGGCATCAATCACCTGCGGATCAGCAGGGAGTGACGGTTGTTCCAGGCTTTCCACCAAGGGTTGAAGTTCGGCGGCTTCTACCGGTAGCACCTCTACCGGCACAACTTCAGCGTCCACGCCGGAGGGCAGTGTCAAGGGCGGCTCTGGAGGTGGCGGCGCTGTAGTAACGGTGAGATAACCCACCCCCATCTCATCCAAAATGCGTGCGACCTCTTGCGCCGCTTGGAGCACGGCCTCAAAGACCAACGGCAATCTCACCACACTCTCGTTCGCGGGAACGACCAGCACCAACGCAAACACCCCCACCGGCGCCAAGAGAAGGTCCACCTCGGCGCCTTTGAACGCTGTGACCCCTTGCGGCGGGCCAGGACGAATCAGGCGCGAGACTTTAATCCCAGCGCTGAGCGCCACCATTAAGGGTGGGATCCATTCACTTTCAAAATAAGCCGGCAGCCATTCCCCGGCCTGGGCGACAATGTGCCCTCGATCATCCAGTAAAAAGACCGCATGGGCGTTTAAGGTCTGACGTAGACGCCCCAGGCGCGCTGCCAGCCGGAGTGTTTCCTCCCCTGTACTGGGTGCAGTTTCGGCGGGCGGGGGTGGTGCGGTAGGCATCCTCAACACCTCGGCCACCGCATCCAGAAAGGTGTTTATACTGAGGGGCTTACGCAGAAAACGCACTGCGCCAACTTCTTGTGCGCGCTGCGCCAATCCTTCCTCAGTAAGCGCCGTGATTAAGATGCAGGGCGTTTGAGGAAAGCGTTGATGTAACTTCTTGACCAGGTCAAAACCCGACATCCCCGGCAAGCGAATGTCGGCAATTATCAGGTCAGCACCCTGGCGGGAAACATCCAGCAGGGCTTCCTCGGCCGAAGGTACGACATGAATCTCCAACGCTGGATCAAGGGTCAATAGGGCGCTGCGTAACATGCGCCCTAATTCCAGTGTATCCTCAACAATCAACACCCGCCGCGCGGCCATCGGCTTTTCCCTGATTGGTTTCAGTTGTGGCTATTATACAGGATTTTGCCACCTTTAGTCGGGTCTGAAAGACCTTTTATCCTCTGCTTCAAGCGGGGTACGACGACCGCGAGGATGCTGAGGGGAGCCACTGCTCTGCCCCAAGCCCGGGGGCCGTGGTAATGCCGTCATTGTCCGGTGGGAGTGGAATGAATAAAGGATAACCATCCGGCGCGACCTCGCTCATCACAATGGTGACACCAAACGCCCGGCTCAGCACCTCCGGCTGAAGTACCTCTTGCGGCGTGCCCCATGCCCACAAACGCCCTGCCACCAAAAGCGCCACCCGATCCGCATAACGAACGGCGTGGTTAAGATCATGCAGCACCATCAATACCCCCCGCCGTGGGAACGATGAGGTGGCGCCATTGTCGGCCAAGTGGCGCAGGTGCGCCAGCAGGGTCACCTGATACTGCAAATCCAAGTGGGTGGTAGGTTCATCCAAGAGCAGAAAGGGCGTCTGTTGCGCCAGCGCGCGCGCCAACAGTACCCGTTGCACCTCACCGCCAGAGAGTTCGTCCAGGCGGCGTTCAGCTAAGTGGGTGGCTTCCACTTGTGCTAGGGCTTGGCGGGCTATGCTTTCGTCCTGAGGTGAAATCTGTCCTAGGATATTCAAGTAGGGCGTGCGCCCTAATAACACCGTCTGCCAAACAGTGAAGACGGTGGGTAATTGGCTGATCTGCGGCACCACCGCCAGGTAGCGCGCCCGTTGCGCGGGCGAAGCCCGCCCTAAATCAAAATCACCAATGTGGATTTTGCCATCATCGGGCATGAGCAAGCCGCTGATCGCCCGGATCAATGTAGATTTACCAGCACCATTGGGGCCAATCAGCGCCACAATCTGCCCGCGTTCCAGACTGAGCGAAACATCCTCCAAGACGCGCCGTCCTTGTAAGACGACCGTCACATTTTCAACCGACAATCTGCCAGCCGCCTCCGGGTTAACCGGCACTGACGTTACCTTCCTAACGTTTAGGTTCACGCTATCACCTCCCTTAAGCGCGCCTGCAGCCATGCCGTGGTCTCTAACAGTGAAGGACCATCGTGAATCAGGTTCTGCCCGCGCTGTACCGTTGAGACGATCACCCGCAGATCAGGAAGCATCTTATCCCACCCGCGCTCGCACTTCAACGGCTCTGCATCTACCGGATATTCCGGTTCGGAGAAGAGCACCCACACCTGCGGCCGCGCCGCCACCACCGCAGTTAGATCCAACGGCAGGTAAGCCGCCGCACGATTGCTAAAAATATTATGCCCTCCAGCCGTCTCAAGCGCATCATGGATAAACGTCAACGCACCGGGCGTGCGCGGGTGTGGTCCAAACCAGAGTTCAGCATAAACCCGTGGACGAGGTTGAGGCACACGCGCGGTTACCTCTGCCCAACCCGTCTGCCAGCGCGCCACCAATGTACGCGCCGCCTGGACGTCGTCCAATAAGCCGCCCAGCGCAATCACATTCTCCCATATGCCATAGATGCTATTAGGCAGTGGTAGTACAAACACGGGCCATCCCTGGCGCACAAGATTTTGTGCCAAAGGGCGCTGCACCCCCGTGGTCAGCAAAATGAGGTCCGGCTGTAACTCGTGCAAAAGAGATTCATCTACATGTAGATAATCACCCACGACCGGCACACTCAAGTTGGGCACATAACGCCCACAATAAGCGGATACCCCAACCACCCGCTCACCGCACCCCATAGCAAACAATGCCTCCGTCCATCCCGAAACCAGGCTCACCACCCGCTGTGGGGGGTAGCGAAACTCTACCCTCTGCCCTAACGCATCACAGAACAAACGGCGCTTTGTCATCTTAACCGATCCCTTGGGTTTTGCTACGTCGCAAGAGCCAAAGGAAGAACGGCGCACCCGCCAGAGCCGTAATGACCCCTACCGGCAGTTCCTGCGGTGCAAGCAACACCCGCGCCAACACATCCGCCAGCAGTAATGCCGCTGCCCCACCCAAGATACTGTGCGGGATCAACGCCCTATAATCCGGGCCAAAAAGCAGACGCATAACATGAGGAACAATGAGTCCAATAAAACCGATGATCCCGGCAAAGGCGACCGCGGCGGCAGTGCTGAGAGCAGCTGCCAGCAAGATGACCATGCGCACACGCGCCACGTTCAAACCCAACTGCTGCGCCTGCTCATCCCCAAACTGCAAGACGTTCAACGCATGCCCGCTGATCATTAACCCGCCTAACCCGGTCAGAAGGTAAGGCAACATGACACCTACGGCCTGCCATCCCCCTAAGGCAGCGCCCCCCAGCAACCAGGCCAGCGCACGCCGCAGTTCACCCGTAGAGCGCAACATCAGAAACGACGTTAAAGCCGAGGCAAAGGATGAAACCGCCACCCCGGCCAGGATCAGATTCGCCATCGGCAACGCCTGCCCACTACGTGCTAGAGCCATCACCACCAGCACCGTGATCATCGCAGCGAGGAAAGCCGCCGCCGGTACAGCCATCAAACCCCAAAACGAATAGGGCCAGCGCAAACTCATGGCCAGCACCGCCCCCAAACCAGCCCCCGAAGCCACCCCGATCAGATAGGGATCGGCAAGAGGGTTGCGGAAAAGCCCTTGATAAGCGGCACCACTTCCACCCAGGGCAGCGCCGGTCAACGCAATCAACACCGTGCGCGGCAGGCGAATGTCCCACAAGATTGTTTGATGCGCGGGATTCGCCGCTTGGCCAAACAATGCCCGCCAGATTTCCCCCAACGGGATGCTCACGGCGCCAATGTGCACGCTCAGCACTAGCGCCGCACCCAGGGCAAGGATTAGGATGATCCAAGAAGGGGTCTTCTTCATCATTGGCAAAATTGCGGCCCTATCCTGATCCCACCATCAGGATAGGGCCAAAAGGACTTATTTGAAGATTTCAGGGTGTAAGATTTTAGCCAGGTTCTCCAGCGCATCCACCAGACGCGGGCCAGGCCGACTGATGGTGTCGTCATCAAAGGGGATGACCCGCCCTTCTTTGACCGCACGCAGGCTGCCCCATCCGGGACGTTGGGCTACGCTTTCCGGCGTGGTGCCCCATTTGGCATCCCCCAGCAGGATAATATCAGGATCCGCCGCCACAATTTGCTCCAGGCTCATCTGCGCCCAAGCGCTATCGAGCTCAGCAGCGATATTCATGCCTCCAGCGCGGGCTATCAGCGCATCATGGAATGAGCCAGGACCAGCCGTCCAGGGTTTGGCCGGGTCTTGAGAAGCATCCAGTTCATAAAAGACCGTCGGCTTCCGGTTGATGGTGGCAACCCTAGCATCCACCGCCGCCACCCGCGCTTTAAGGCTCTCGATCAGGGCGGTGGCCTCTGCCTCCCTCCCAATCAGCCGTCCGACCACCTCAAGATTGGCATATAGGTCTTCCAGCCCGACCGGGTTAGGTACCAGGAAGACTGTCAAGCCAGCATCTTCGATCGCCTTGACCTGTTCAGGGGATTGAATCCCAGCGGCCAGCACCAGGTCTGGCTGGAGAGCCACCAGTTGTTCTAGGTTGAGCGTCTCCCAAGTGGAACCAATATCGGGCACCGTGGTAACTTCAGGGGGAAAATCCGAAAATGAATCGCGCGCGATCACCTGACCCGCAGCGCCTAAAGCAAACAAAATCTCGGTATTCGAAGGCGCCAGCGAGATGATGCGCTGAGCTGGGGCGTCCAGCATCACCACCCGCCCCAAGCCATCCGTGGCGGAGATTTGGGCAGGGGTGGAGGTGGCAACAACCGTAGGTACCAACGTTGCTGTTGGCAGGTCTATCCGAGCTTCAGTCACAGTTGGCGTCACCACAGGCGTGGCCGAAACACAGGCTGTCAGCATCAGAATTGAGAATAGAGTCAGAGCTAGAAAACGGGATAATGGTTTCATTGCTGGTATCTCCACAAAAAGGGAACTTTTGAAGTGAAAGAATAACTTGCAGGGCTTGAAGCAAAGCCCAGTACACATGGCCAAAAGGCCAGTCGGGTGGATTCAAATTCGCGTCATCATCGTTTCATCCGCGGCTCCAGCATTCAAAACACGACCTCCCTGTCGGGATGACAGGGAGGTGAGAAACCAAGGCTGCCAGAGCGTCGTTCCCACCTCCTTTCCACGAGAGGTTGGCGAACCCCTACCAGGCGGGCGACCTGGCTTGGAGGACCTTAGCCCTCCTCACAGTTGCGGGACAGCACCGGACTTGCACCGGTTTCGCCTTTAAGCCGCTCCATCCGGGGAGACAGGCACCCGGCAGGTATTATGAGGTTGTCAAACTGAGATGATTGTAAGCGCGGGCGATGTTCTTGTCAAGAAAAGGATTGCCAAAACGGCTCTTCCCGACTATAATAACGCATGTCTCGGGGCGTGGCGCAGCCCGGCTAGCGCGCTTGCATGGGGTGCAAGAGGTCCTGGGTTCAAATCCCAGCGCCCCGACCAATAAAACCTGATCCTATTTCCCTTCATCACGGCTCGCACAAGAGCCGTTTTTTAATCTTCGACATAAAGATTACTATCCCCTGACATTGAACAGACAACCGGCATTAAGGGGATAATTGAGCATATTCCCTAAATCCATAACCTGCTATAATCACTTTAGCGGGGTTGTATCGCGTGTCATAACTCCCTACCCTTAACATGTGTTTGCCCTCTTAAGGAACTTTCCGGAGGGATTTGACGTCATTATTTGGATGGATGCCCTGGATTTATCCCACTTGATTTCTTTAAGGTAGGAGGAGAAGTATGAGGAAAATATCCCCTTGGGTCACAATGATTACGCTCGTCCTGGCGTTACTCATCGCCGGGTGTTTCCCCCTAGGACCGCGTCCCAGCGGCAACCAAGCCGCTACTTACGCCGCCCAAACCGTGGAAGCGCGCTTGACCGAAATGGCTTTGCAGACCCTGATCGCCCAATTAACCGTCACACCGGCCATCCCCAGCCCCATCCCTACCGCTACACCGCCCCCCCAAGAGACCACGGCCACAACCTTGCCCCCCACTGCTGCACCAACCGCTCTGCCGACCCCGGCGCCGGCAACGCCGACCGCCACACCCATTCCCTGTAACTGGGCCAAGTTCATCAAAGATGTTACCGTGCCCGACGGCACGGAGTTCCGCCCTGGCGAGAGTTTCACTAAGACTTGGCGCCTGCAAAATATTGGTTCCTGCACCTGGACGGCCGATTATGCCCTGGTGTTCGTCAACGGTAACGCCATGGATGGACCCGCTTCTCAGAAGTTGAACACTACCGTTCGCCCAGGCGAAACCGTGGATATCTCGGTTAATCTGAAAGCCCCCACCAATCCCGGCGATTACACCGGTAATTGGAAACTACGCAGCGCCGACGGGGTGGTCTTCGGCTTGGGACGCAATGCCGATCAGTCCTTCTGGGTCAAAATCAAGGTGAAGCAACCCTCTCAGGTTGCATACGACCTGGCGGCGAACTATTGTGCTGCTGAATGGCGCACCTCAACTGGCGTACTAACCTGCCCTTCGAGCGGGATTGACACCACCAACGGCTCGATCACCATTAACAACGCGCCTAAACTGGAAGGTGGCCGCCAAGAAGATGAACCGGCGATCATTTCCGTTCCCTCCTCAGGGGATGGCGGCTTCATCAGTGGTAAATTCCCGGTCTTCAAGATCGCCAAAGGCGACCGCTTTAAGGCCATCATCGGCTGCTTGGACGGTGCTCCGAACTGCAACGTCATGTTCCAGTTGAACTACATTGCCGATGGCGGCACTGAGCAAAATCTGGGCTCGTGGAACCAAACCTCAGATGGAAAGTGGGAGTCCCTTGATATTGACCTGAGTAGTCTGGACGGCAAGTCGGTACAGTTCATCCTCAAGGTGCTCAATAACGGGAACTCCCAAGATGATCTGGCCTTCTGGCTGGCGCCGCGCGTTGTGCGCTAAACCTTTCACCCGGCCCTCCCAACCAGATGAGGGCCAGGACTTTCAACCAAGGGCCAAAAGCCCAGGAGTAAAAAATGAAATCCTTGTTCTCTTCTCAAACCCGCCTGCGTCTTCCTAGGGCTAGCCTTTGGTTTGACCTAATGCTCATCGTTGTGCTTGCCCTTCCTTTGCTACTTCCAACCGGGTTGGTGCAAGCCTATACCGGTTATCCCACCTTGGATGTCGTCTCGGTAAAGCCGGATGAATCGGTCACCATTAAAGTGGTCAATCTACCCCCCAATCAAACCTTCACTGTGCGCATGAGCAAAATCGGCACCCGTGCTATCGGGGGCATTGAGGTCGGACAGTTCACGTCGGGTAGTGGCGGTACTCAAACTCTTACGTTCAATATCCCCGCTGCGCTCAGAGGATTGCGCCAGATTTCCATCCGCATGGACAGTAAGCCCGGTGGGTACTTTGCCTACAACTGGTTCTACAACACCGCTACCGCAACCCCAGGGCCCACGGCCACCCCTGGCTCTACCCCCACCCCAAAACCCACTCCAAGCGGGTATACCGGCATCCCCACCTTCACCATCCTGAGCGTGGTCGCGGACGAAAAAGTCACCATCCGCACCCATAACTTTCCCGCCAACCAGTCCTTCACCGTACGCATGGGCAAGTACGGCACCAAGGGTATTGGCGGCATTGTTGTCAGGAGCAGTGAGTCGGGCAAAGGTGGCGTGCTGGAATTCACCTACACTATCCCGGCGGAATTGAAGGGTCAAAGTCGCATCGCCATCCGCATGGATAGTCCCGCCGGCTATTATGCCTTTAACTGGTTTTGGAACAATACCTACCCCTAGACCCCTTCCCTAAACAAAACCAGGGGCAGTCGCAAGGACTGCCCCTTTTCTCTATATCTATTATAGTGAACACTAGGACAAACGTGCCCGCAAAATAGCCTCAGTCATGCGCACCGCCCGCACCCCGGCCTCAACGTCATGCACGCGCACAATATCTGCCCCTCGTTCCACCCCCATTACCACCGCTGCCAGGGTGCCTTCCAGGCGCTGGTCCGGGGGCAAATTAAGCGTATAACCGATAAAGGACTTGCGCGAAGGCCCTAAAAGGATCGGATAGCCCAACGCCTTAAAAGCCTCCAAGCGCTGAATTAGAACCAAGTTTTGCTCCACGGTCTTCCCAAACCCAATCCCCGGGTCGAGAATAATATGTTCGCGGGGCACGCCGGCGGCTTGGGCTATCCCGACACTGATCAGCAGTTCGCGCTTGATATCCTCGATCAGATCCTCATAGGCAATCCCCACATACCGCCCGCCCAGGCGCTCACGCAGTTCAGCGTGCTGAGGTTGACTGCGATTGTGCATCAGGATCACCACCGCCCCATATCGTGCCACCACCTCAGCCATACGCTCATCGGCGCGTAACCCCCAGACATCGTTGATCCAATGCGCCCCCAGGCGCAAAGCAGCTTCGGCCACCTCGGCCTTATAAGTATCCACCGAGAGAATAACATCCCAGTCCTGCTTGCTCAAAGACTCGATGACTGGCAAGACCCGCGTCATCTCTTCTTCGCCGCTGACCGGTGCCGCCCCCGGTCGTGTGCTCTCACCCCCGATATCCAGAATATCCGCGCCAGCCCGAACGAAGCGTTCGGCTTGCACCAGGGCCCGATCCACTACTTCCCCCTCACTCAGTAATCCATCCCCGGAGAAACTATCCGGGGTCACGTTAATAATACCCATGACATACGTGCGCTCGCCCCAGCGGGGTAAAGGCGTTGTTCGAGTCATTCCTTACCTCCATTCTCTTCAATCTCATCCAACCTGCGGCCATACCGCAGTCGCCTCAGCCCATATTTCAATTTCCCGACAATCCACCCGCGCGCGTAACGCTTCAAACGTTTCATTAAGTAACGGATGGTGCCCTTGGGGATAGAGATCACATAGCGGCACCAGCACAAACGCCCGTTCTGCCATGCGCGGGTGGGGCACAGTCAATTCCGGTAAATTGATTACCATGTCTCCATAAAGCAAAATATCCAGGTCAATCAAGCGCGGTCCATAACGCACCCCGGGTTGGCGCCCCAATTGGCGTTCCAGCGTTTTGAGATAGTGTAACAAAGGCAGAGGTTCCAGCTGCGTGCGGGCTTCAACCACCATGTTCAAAAAACGCGGCTGTTCGGTGATGCCCCAAGGCGGTGTTTCATACACTGCAGAAGCCCGCAACGGCTGGACCTCCGGCAGCAAGGCCGCCAATGCCTGACGCAAATTTGCCAAGCGGTCACCTAGGTTCGTGCCCAGTGCCAGATATACGGTTACCCAGGTTGCTCCATGGTTCGCCTCTGTGCGCATGGTCACCTCAAACCGGCGAGATAACCAGGCCAATCAGATCGGATTGTACCTCGCTGACCAACACAACCTTTTCTACCTCCCTGCGGGTAATGTGTTCAGCCCACGCGTTTAATAGAGCGGGCAAAGGCTTGTTCGGCCAGGAGATGGCGGTATAAGCCCACCCAGCAGGCAAGGGGAAAGGAGGTGTCTCCGGCATATCTAACCCTTTCACTGAACCGCTGCCCTCGCCGTCCAGGCCATGTTGGCTCAGCCAGTCATTCCACATGTCAGATGACATCATCTCCCGTGGAAAGGGTATCAGGGGCTCCAAGCGCGCCTGCGGCAAGCGGTTGTAACGCCCCACACCTGCCGCACTCGCCAAAACACTCCAGGCCACCCCTTCATTCACCGGCTCCGCCAATAAAAGCCACTCCCGTTCATGATAACGCAGCCCTGTTACCCGGTCCTGCAGCCAACGTAAGGCGCTGGGCGCAGAAAAAGGGGGCCAGGTGTAGGTTAAACCGGGCATGTCAGGGAAAGTATGCCCCGCTAGTACATGGCTCTCTTCGACCCAGCGGGGCTGAAGGCCGCTGGCCAGCAAAGCCGACATCACCCCTCCCTCGACTGCAAGCCCACCAGCGACCCAATACGCTTCACCCATCTCCAGTTATTGATTTCGTAGTGCGTTGATCAAATCCGCCAATAACCCGTAAGCCGTCGTCTCCGGCCCAGGATTACTCTCTACAATCCCCAATCCGGGCAGGACATCAAGCTGAAACTCAACGTAGGAACTGGTACCGCTGATGGCATACAGCGGAGAATCGGCGGAGACACGCTCTGGACGCACTCGCGCTTCCAACAACAGATCACCCTGGCGGCGTGCCGTGCACACCAGCTTCCAGCGCTCACCCGCTGCCCGCGCTTCAGCTACTTGCTCCCGGGTTAACTCTCGAATTCCCTGCCGCTCCACCTCTTGGGGTTTGAGCGGAATGCCCATTAGCACCGTCACCAGCGCCGCAACCTTGATCGCCGCATCCCAACCGTCAATATCGGCACTGGGATCGGTCTCGGCAATGCCAATCGCCTGCGCCTGGCGCACTGCCTCTTCAAATGTGCGTCCCTGCTCCATCTCACCCAAGATGAAGTTGGTGGTGGAATTGAGGATACCCCGAAAGCCCTGCAGGTTCACCGCTGGTAATGGGCCGCGGAAGAGCGAGAAAATTGGCGCTCCATCCATGACGGCCGCTTCAAAGAGAAAGCGCTTACCGCGGCTGACAGCCATTTCGGTTAACTCTTTATAGGCATGAACAACTGGGCCTTTGTTCGCGGTAATGGCGTGCATGCCTTTTTGCAACGCCGCCTTAATGTGGTCTATTGCCGGCTGGCCGGTGAGGTGATTAACGGGCGAAGTTTCAATCATCACTTCCGCCGAACTCGCGTATAGAAAGTCCAGCGTGTTTTGGGGTACTGGCTGGGCTGAAAGAACGTTTAGAGATTGACCGCGTTCGCTCAATTCCAGCGCATGATTAAGGTTAATCCCGCCGGGATTGATGGCCGCGCCGTGTCGCCCGGTCACAATCCCGGTCACGATCACCTGCCAGCCAAACTGCTTGAGCAGTTCCGGCTGTTTGCGTAAAAGCAAGCGGGCAAAAGCCCTCCCCACATTACCAAAACCGACCATGGCCAGGGTTACCTGTCGCGTCATCGCTCGTTCCTCCGCTTGTCTGTGATCATCGTGAATGTCATGCATGTTGTACCACAAACCCCCAGAATGTCAAACCTAAACCGGTGGCCAGGGGTAATAACGTCGCCCAGTCGGAGGGCGAGGGAAACAACCTCCGTGAAGCAAGCGCTGTGCCCGCCGTAAGAGGGCTTGGATTTCGGCGGCGCTTAAGAGGGCCTCCAGCGTTGCAACCCACGGCGCAGAACGTCTTTCCAAAGTGCTAACAAAACGCTCAATGTCGTCCGCATACGGCGGTGGAATAGGCTCCCCGGCGAAATCCCACACGACCGTGCGCAATTTATCTTCTACGTGAAAACAAATTCCATGATCTATCAACCACAAATGATGATCATGGTCAAACAGAATATGTCCTCCCTTACGATCGGCATTGTTGACCAGGATATCGAACAGCGCCACCGGGCGCAGACGCTGACGATCCTCAGGGGTAAAGGTGAAGTAGTGATACTCCGGGTCGTGGGCAATGAAAAATTGCAGCGAGCCTTTCCCCAACGGCCCTTTGCGCCGATAAACTGTGGGTGGCACCAACTCCCAACCCAGCGCTTGGCTTATCACATAAGCCGCCACTTCACGCAGGGCTAAAGTGCCAGGGGGAAAATCCCACAAGGGTTGTTCGCCCCGGGTAGGCTTGTAAACCGCTGGGATGTCCTCATCCTGATAACGTACCTGCACCAAAAACGTATCATTGGAGCCGAACAGCATCTCCCCTCGTAGCGTGATCTCCCCATGCTCCAACGCCTGGATGATCCGCGCCTCATTGTTTGTGCCACCCATTCGCTTACCAGCTCAGTTCACACCCTCAGGATCAATGTTTGTGCCCATTACGACGGGGGCAAAAATGGCCCTCGGGATCCATCGGCTCCCCGCACTGGGGACAAATCGGTCGCCCACGATTAACCACCTCTAAACCCCACGCCGCAAGCGCCAATAACTGGGAACGCGTGCACCAAAAGCGCACCACTGAAGTTTCCTCTTCCCCGCCTTCATCAGCGACCAGTTCATAAGCCACCAGGCAGACTAAGTCGCGATCGGGGTCATAAGCCAACCCCATCTCACCCACGCGGAAGAGCGGATCCACCGGTGGCTGTATGTGCATGGCCACTTCCTGGTAAAGCGGTGACGCTGGTGGCAAACCGGGATAGCGCTGGCTCAGTTCCTCTAAGAACTGCGTCACACCCAGGGCCAAAGTTTGCAACTGCACTTTTTCGATGAGCAAGGTCACCGATTGTGCCCCTTGCCAGGCCTGGAGGTAGAAAACGCGCTGGCCGGGCTTACCAATGGCATCGGCGGTGATGTGCGTTACCGGATCTAGGTCAATTTCCGTCCGTGGCATAGGATAAGTTCAGCCTCCTCGGTCTTATTTTAACCGACCTCAGGCGACCAGGGGTGCTTTTGCCCATGGCTTAACTGCAATTCAGGGTATCCAACCGCTCAGACTCAAGTTTACGAGGTTAATATAGCAGCTGATGACTTCAATTTAACCTCTCCCCCGCTCCAAACCACTTTTTCAACCGTCACTTCACGTTCACCCATCAGCCGCTGCACCTGCGCCCGAAGCCGTTCCACCTCGCCACTGGTAAAAAACCGCACCCTGCCCACACGGCCCGATGGCATCAACCAGCCCCGTTGGTTCAACACGCGTTGGGTTTGATGGGCCACTGCTGGGGCCGGATCAATCACCCGCACCTCTGCCCCGGCAATTTTTTGAATCAAGGGGATCACAAAAGGATAATGAGTGCACCCCAGCACCACCGTATCAATGCCCTCTGCCAGCATGGGCCGGAGTGCCCGTTCCAGGATCTGGCGCGGCGCCTCGCCATCTAAATCGCCGGCTTCAATGGCCTCCACCAGACCCGGGCAGGTATCTTGATACAAGCGTACATGGCTGGCAAAGCGTTCCACTACTGAGGCATACAGTGCGCCCTGAAACGTCGCCGGGGTAGCCAGCACGCCCACGCGCCCGGTCTGCGTCTGCTCTGCTGCGGGTTTGACCGCCGGTTCCATCCCCACAAACGGCACGTCGGGATACATCGTGCGTAAATGGTATAACGCGGCTGCTGAGGCCGTGTTGCACGCCACCACAATCACCCGTGCCCCATAGCGGAGCAAAAATCGGGTAATTCCTTCAGCAAATCCACGCACTTCTTCCAGAGCCCGCGGACCATACGGGACATGAGCCTGATCCGCCAGGTAGATGACAGGATGTTGAGGCAATAGCGCACGGATCGCACGCAAAACCGAAAGACCGCCCACACCCGAATCAAAGATCCCAATAGTTACCGTTTCAGCCGTTGTATCCACCTTGTGCTACCTGTATTAAGGCTTCAAATAATGCTAGATGCGGTGAGGAATCCAGGCGCCGTTCCGGATGCCATTGCACCCCCAACCCAAAGGGATGTCCGGGCACTTCCACCGCTTCAATCAGTCCATCCGGCGCCCACCCGACCGCCTTTAAACCCGGCGCCAGTCGCTCAATCCCTTGGTGATGATAGGAATTGACCTGAAGTTCGGCGGTGCTTACCACGCTGGCCAGCCGACTGGAGGGATCAATCCGCACAGGATGCCCAACTTCCTCTGAGCGGTGCGCCACCTGAGTGCCCAATTGATCGGGCAGGTCGGTATAAAGTGTGCCCCCTAGCGCCACGTTGATCACCTGAATCCCACGGCAAATCCCCAAGAAGGGCCACCCGTTTTCCACTGCCATACGCACCAGGGCAATCTCGGTAGCATCACGGCAGGCATCCACGCCATACACGCTGGGGTGAGGTTGTCCACCATAGAGGGCAGGATCTACATCCGCACCTCCGGTAAGCAGTAAACCATCCAAGCGTTGACGCACCCGATGTACCGCTTCATCGTCGCGGAGGGCGGGAAGCAATACCCCAATGCCCCCGGCCCGTTCCACGGCGGTTATATAGGTCTCGCTAATCGCGAATAAACCCTCATCGTCCTTGAACTTGCGCCCTAACGTGATACCGATAAGAGGTTTTGGCATTCAGGCTTTACCTCTAAATCCGACGCAGATCAGTCGGTCTGTTCGACTAGATAGTTTTGCAACCCCATGTGGCTGATCTGATCCAATTGAGCCTCGATCCAGTCAGCATGGTCTTCTTCGTCTTGCAAGATGCTCTCCAGCAGAGCGCATGTGCCGTGATCGCCTTCATCAACCGCCAGCCGGATGGCGGCATTATAGGCCTTTATGGCGTCATATTCAGCTTGCAGATCCCCTTTTAGTTGGACTTCAACCTCCTCGCCAATGTGAAGAGGGTTTAACTGGCTCACAATCGGCTTACCTTCCAGGAAGATAATCCTTGCGATCAGTTTCTCGGCATGGTGCATCTCGGTAATGGCGCGCTTTTCGATGGCTTCATGCAATTTCTCATATCCCCAGTTAGCGCACATTTCTGAATGCACCATGTACTGGTTGATGGCGGTCAATTCATCCGCCAGGAGGTGATTGAGGACATCAATGACCTTGGGGCTCCCTTTCATGGCTGACTCCTTTCCCTGAAGATTATAGATTCAAGTGACCTGGCATTACACGATAGCCTGTACTTTCTGTATTATATTATAAGCCTTAGCACCAGCCCCAATGTCCTTTTTATACCTCCCAATCCTCTACTTCGTGGTAGGGAATTGGCGCAACATCGCGCTGCCGCTCTTCCCGACCACTGACCACAATTGGTGTTGATTGCGGGTAATAAAACGTCTGACGCAACGCCCAGGTTAACGGCCCGCTCTGGCGGTAACCCTGATACGTCCCCCAGAATTGCGCCCAGCGGAAGCGCACGACATTCCACCATTCGCGCCGCCACACCCCCTCTCTGTGTGCTACCTGCCAGTCATTCCACACGTTGCTCACCCATAGGCGTACCAGATCCCGTAAACCGAAACGCTCGTGAGGATAAATCTGCTTGAACGCCATCCCTTCTCGTCGGTAGCGGTTATAAATTCCACGCCAGGTCTCGCGATGAACGTGAATCACCTCGGCTTCAGCCACATAACTGATGGCATATCCCTGCGCTTGTGCCCAGCGCGCCCAGGCCAGGTCTTCCAGTGCCGGTAGCGACTCGTCATAAGGGTGCTGTTCCCATAAGGCGCGCCGGATGGCTGCATTGGCGTTGTTACAAAATGGATGCGGCTGGCGCGGAATAGATTGATCCGGATACCAACGGCGAAAAATCTGGTGTTCTGAGAACTTGGTCACCGCATGCCCACGCTGCTTACCATAGGTCAGCGCCACTTGAGCATCCTCAAACGGTTCCAGTAAACGCTCCAACCAATCCGGGTAGACCGGATAGACATGCGCACTAGCCATCACGATAAAGGGTGCTGTGGCCTCACGAATGCCATAATTTAGCGAACGCCCAAAGGTGAATTCCTGGGGTTGGATGTGGGTAATTTTGACCCCGTAGCGCTTCGCAATGGCTACTGTTGCGTCGGTTGACCCCGAATCCACCAGTATCACCTCAACGTCGCGCAGAGTCTGATGATGGATACCCTCCAAGAGACGACCAATATGTTGCGCCTCGTTATACGCCCGAATCACCACCGCACAAACCGGCATGGTTATCCCTCAGATGTAAGGGGTAGTGAATGTGCGAGTGCACCCTCCGCTGGCTCTAAGACAAAAGGATTGCCGCGGGTAATACCTTCCACAATAACGCGTAAGGTCGGCGATGCTTGAGGTAACAGCGCCTGCCAATCAAACGGCTTCAAACGCACGAACCCCGGCCAAATGCCATCCTCTTCGAGATAATCCTCAAATGGCAACGAAGTCATAAAGAGTTGGTAGTAAAGGAAGCGCCGCGCCTCACGAACGAACTCGGGAGGGACTTCGATGCGTTCTGCGTTCAAAAAAGCCTCCGCCTGGCGCAGATAGTCTTCAGCGTTGAGAGGAAAGAACACCGTGGGGTACTGTGTGTAACGGGCACGCCCCGCACACAGCACCGGCACGCCCATAATCGAGGCTTCTAGGCCGATAGACGAGTTATAGACCATCACAAACTTGGAGCGCTGAATGAGTTCATACGAACTGAGATACTCGCGTGGTCCGACAAAAACCACATTGGGCAGATTTTTCACCCCGTGTTGCTCCACCCACGCCGCCACCGTCTCACGACTTTCTTTGCCCGGGCGCAACTCATCTGGATGGGCGCGGATGACAAACAGGGTTTCCGGGTGGGCGCGTATCAGATCTAAAAGGGCGTTCAGCCAGGCAAACATATCTGGGAACAGGGTGTTGGCATGCGGTTGGCTGGTATCAAAAATGACGTTGGTGAAGACCGGCACCACTTGACGGAAAGCACTCAAACGCTGCTGCCAGGTTTCATCCAAGCCACGCATCTCCGGCCAGAAGCGAATACCCGCCATGGTAAACTGTCCCTGAAAGCGCTGCGAGAGATAGGCATCCAGGCACGCTTCTTGCTCCGCTGATAGGGTAAACTCCGTTGGAATCTGAATCGGATAAGCAGTGGCTTCCCCTTCCGTAAAGAAGGCCGAGAACGGGCGCAATCCTACTTCATGGGTGATGACACGAATACCCCGCTGCCGCGCTACCCAGCGCGCCGTTGCCTCGGGGTAAAACTGACCGTTAAAGACCACAACCGCCAGCGGCTGCACCTGCTCCAGAAGGGCGGCGAACTGCTTTCCTACGCTCCACGCCGAAAGGATATACTGGCGGTACAGATAACGCGTCGGTTCATCATCCATCAGGGTGTGGCGCCGTAAAATCCAGCGCATTGCCGGTAGCACCAGCGCCCCTAACGGCATCCCTTCATAAACAAAATCCATCAACGCGTTCAGGGTCAATCCTTGCAGAGCCGCACCCAGTTTTGGCTCTTCCTGATAGATTAAAGGAGCGACCTGGGCACGCGCATACACTGCCCGCGACTGGGCTAAGCAAGAGGCACACGGCGGGAAACGGGTAGGATCATCACGATTTGTCCCTAACACACACGGTCGTAGCCCTTGGTGGCAAACAAAATGCACCACGGGTGTCCCGGAGAGACGCAAGGCCCAGGCGGTCAGTAGTGAGAAGGCCGCGTTCAAGCTCAACCCGACCAAGCGCGTGGAGGCATTAAAGAGGATAACCGGCGGTGTGTGGGCATCCACCGGGGCGCGGGCGGCCACTTGCCGCGCCAGCCAGCGGAGTTGAAGATTATTCTGCCAGCGACGCGCTCGGTGCCTTATGGTATTTTGTAAGCGCGCGAGGGACAAAGGGGAAAATGGCACGCTTCAGACTCCAAACCGACGCAGTTTGCGCAGAGAGGGCAACTCGCTTTCGTAAACGCGCTTTACCCCATCCCCCAGGGCTTGCTCGGTCACTCGGATATACTTCACCAGGCGCTCAAAGCCACCGGGCTCCACCGAAGCCGCCTGATCACTCCCCCACATTGCCCGATCCAGCGTGATGTGGCGTTCGATCAAGCATGCACCAAGAGCAACGGCCACCACTGAAGGTATCAAACCCACCTCATGGCCGGAGTAGCCAATGGGGATATCGGGATATTCGCGTTTTAGAGTCTGGATCATGCGTAAATTGAGTTCTTCGGGCGGGCAGGGATACGTGCTGGTAGTATGGCAGATCAGCAGATTGTCAGGATCCAGCAATTTAACGGCCTCACGGATTTGCTCAAAGGTGGACATACCAGTCGAGAGGATGATCGGGCGTCCAGTCGAGCGCACCTTGCGCAGCAGGTTGTGGTCGGTGAGTGCGGCGGACGGGATTTTATACGCCACCGGGCTGAAAGCTTCCAAAAAGTCCACCGAAGGCTCGTCCCAGACCGAGGCGAACCAGGTAATGCCCAATTCACGGGCGTGGGCGTCAATCTCGCGGTACTCGGCCTCACCAAATTCCATCTTGCGGCGGTAATCCAGGTAGGTGATATACCCCCAGGGGGTTTCCCGCATGACATTTTGTTGGTCAGGTGGAACACACAATTCAGGGGTGCGCTTCTGAAATTTCACCGCGTCCACCCCGGCCCGGTAGGCCGCATTCATCAGACGCTTGGCGATCTCAATGTCGCCGTTATGATTGATCCCAATTTCGGCTACGATGTAGGTTGGATAACCATCCCCCACCCATTGCTCGCCGATTTTAATCGCCTTCGCCATGATCTCTCCTTAAAAATATGATTTCAAAATTCAGGCAGGGCAGAATCATACCCTTCCCAGGGGTTATCGTCAATGCCTGCTGAACGTAAACCCGGCAAAGATCAAAGCGCCTGCTCCGGGTGGAACAGGCGCCAATTCGTTGCTTCAACACCAAGGGTTTAGAACAACCCCACCACGCGCCCGGTCTCAAAATCAAGGTCAATATCGTAAAAAGCGGGGCGAGTGGGCAAGCCAGGCATGGTGCTGATCGTGCCCAGCAGTGGGTAAAGGAAACCCGCCCCCACCGACGCGCGAATATCGCGCACCGGGATGCGAAAGCCTTTGGGCACACCCTTGAGGTTGGGGTCATGGCTCAGGCTGAGGTGGGTCTTGGCCATGCAGATGGGCAACTTGTCAAAGCCCAGCCGCGTGTACTCTTCGATCTTGGCCTCAGCTTCGGGCAGGTAATCCACACCATCGGCGCCATAGACCTCACGGGCAATGATTTCAATTTTTTCCTTGATCGGTATATCCAGCGGATAGAGGAAGCGGAACTGTGAGGGTTTCTCTGCTGCCTTGACCACGGCCTCGGCCAGTTCCACAGCACCTTCGCCGCCGAGTTCCCAATGGCGGCACACCACCGCGGCTTCGGCACCACCTTCTTCCACTGCCACCTTACGAATGAGTTCCAACTCCGCCGGGGTATCGGTGGCAAAAGCATTGATAGCCACCACCACTGGCACACCGAATTTACGCGCGATGCCAATGTGTGCCAGCAGGTTGCCCAGACCGGCGCGGAGCAAATCCAGATTCTCTTCGGTGTAGGCGTGATCCAGCGGTTTGCCAGCCACCACTTTAGGTCCACCGCCATGCATCTTGAGCGCCCGCACTGTAGCGACCATCACCACCGCGTTCGGCACCAGGCCGGAATAGCGGCACTTGATATCGAAGAACTTCTCCATTCCCATGTCGGAACCGAAGCCGGACTCGGTTACCACGTAGTCGGCCAATTTGAGCGCAATCATATCAGCGATGATGCTGCTGTTGCCGTGGGCGATGTTGGCAAACGGTCCAGCATGGACAAAGACCGGTGTGCCTTCCAGCGTTTGCATCAAGGTCGGTTTGATGGCGTCTTTCATCAGAACGGTCATCGCGCCGGCAACACCCAAATCATCGGCATCAATTGGCTCACCCCGGCGGTTGGTACCAATCACTACGCGCCCAATGCGGCGGCGCATATCGGCTAGATCTGTGGTGAGGGCCAGGATCGCCATTAATTCGCTGGCCACGGTAATATCGAAGCCGGTTTTGCGCTCCATGCCCTTTTCTTCGGGGCCCTGGCCAATGGTAATCGCCCGCAGAAAACGATCACTGGTATCAATGACCCGCCGCCAAGTAATCGAATCGGGGTCAATATCCAGGCGTACAAAACGGCTACGCTCTTCAGGGGTCATCTCATCCGGATCGGTTTTATCAATGCCTAGCTTGCGCAGCCGATTCCACATATTGCGGGCGAAGTGGCGCTTGCCGTTCTTATCTTTGGGGAAGAGACGCTCAAAAAGTTGCTCATCGGTGGCGCTGGCTTCGTGCAGGATGCGCGCATCAATGGCAGCGGCAAGCAAGTTGTTGGCCGCTGTAATGGCGTGGATATCGCCGGTCAGGTGCAGGTTGAAATCTTCCATGGGAATGACCTGGCTGTAGCCGCCACCGGCAGCCCCACCTTTGATCCCAAAGGTTGGCCCCTGACTAGGCTGGCGTAGGCAGGTGACCACACTATAGCCCAGGTGCGCCCCCAGGGCCTGGCTCAAGCCAACCGTTGTGGTAGTCTTGCCCTCGCCCAGAGGGGTCGGCGTAATTGCGGTTACATCAATATACTTGCCGTTCGGGACATCCTTGAGTCGTTCGAGCACCTCCAGTCGCACCTTGGCCTTGTAGGGGCCGTAGAGTTCAATTTCCTCGGGGAGTAACCCCAACTCCTCGGCCACCTGAGTGATGGGTTTCAGATCGGCTTCCTGAGCGATTTCAAAATCAGGTGGAACGGGACTGCGCCGCTTCAGCGGGGTAGGCTGGAAGGGGCGGCGCTTAGTAAGGCCGGATTTTTGTGACATGGCTGCCTTCTCCTGGGGAAATAATTAGGGCTCTGATAATATTATCCTCCAGGATGAGACGAAAATCAAGGAAACAGGGTAATTTGTCAGACATATTTATGAGGAATGTCTATTGTCCTGAAGCCGAAACATAAGGAAGTGGCGCGCGGACAAAGGTCTCCACCGGCAGCACATCCACCAGTTCATACTGCCGCGTTCCTACCCCTAATGCCTCAGCATACTGGGTGACCAAATAGGGGTTTTTATATGGCCCATGCAGCCAGGCCAGTGGGTGTCCTTCGCGGGTGTGCACTTCCATCGAGGTCGGCACATTCTCTTCAATCAGCGGGGTTCGGGCCGTTGCATCCAGCACCGCCTGATCCACCGCCACTAAATCCTCTGAGCCAAAAATACCAGCATCAGGCAGAATGGGCATACCGGTGAAGCCGAAACAGTCGCACACCGGTGTCATGTGCGTGGCCAGGACAATATGCACTGCCTTCCCTGGCGCAAAGGTGGACATCACAATCGAGGCGCTAATGGCACAGGCTTCCTGAAACGAGGCAAAGTTGACCGGATCAATCTTCAGGCTTCCCGGCGGCGCCACTTGCAAACAGCGTCCGCACTGATTGCAGTTATCCACGTGAAGATGAAGATAATCTGGGCGCTCTTTATCCTGCACCAATGCGCCATGAGGGCAGGATTCGATGATCTTCTGACGCAAGGCTGGATCGGGGCATTTTTCGGGGAACCAGTATGGGTCAAAGTGACAGACGTCGTGCATGGCACTACGCGTTTCGGCTACCATACAGCCCAATGCCAGATTCTTGATTGCCCCACCGTAGCCGCATGAAGGATGTCCTTTGGCATGCGCCAGGTTGATCAGGAAGGTCGCTTCCTCAATCAAGCCAGCCACTTTCCACTCACGAATATTTTTGTACGGGCGGGTATGGGCGTAATAATAGCGTTCCTGCGGTCCTGCGGCGGGATAGATGGGACACCCCACGACCTCAGGGGTGTACCCACGGGTTTCAGCTCCGGTTACATCCCACGAGACATCGGCAATGAATGGCTTACCTCCACCTTCCTTAACGGCTTGAACCACACGGCGCACGAAGACCGGATGCACGGTGGAGTAACCAACGTTGTTGCCGGTATGCATTTTGATCACTACCAGTTCATCCTTAACCCGATCTCGCAGGTGTAAACGTTCCATGATCAGATCGAGTTTAGCGGGTAGCGTTTCGCGCCAATCTAGGCGCGCCTGGCGGGGGGAACCGAAATAGACCGTCGCTCGATTCATCATACACCTCAGTCATGGGGGATAATAAATAAATTATAGCGGGGGTTAAGAAAAAAGCCCTGGAAAAGGGCTTTAAACCAAAAAAGTCTCTTGGCAACGACCTACTCTCCCAGGGGGTCGCCCCCCAAGTACCATCGGCGCTGACGGGCTTAACGACCGGGTTCGGGATGTGACCGGGTGTACCACCGTCGCTCAAGTCACCAAGAGACTTTTTGGTCAATTTTAAAGGTTCAGTGAATAGTGTGAATGGGCCTTGGTAAGACCCAACCGGTCAAAGAGACCTGAGTTCTCCGCACCACGTCGGAAGCCCTCGGCCATTAGTACGGCTAAGCTCAACGCATTGCTGCGCTTACACTTGCCGCCTATCAAGCAGGTAGTCTACCTGCGGCCTTACTCCCTTGACGGGATTACAGGGATCTCATCTTGGGGCGAGCTTCCCGCTTAGATGCTTTCAGCGGTTATCCCTGCCAGACATGGCTACCCAGCGATGCCGTTGGCACGACAGCTGGCACACCAGAGGTCTGTCCACCCCGGTCCTCTCGTACTAGGGGCAGCTCCCCTCAAATCCCTTGCGCCCACAGCGGATAGAGACCGACCTGTCTCACGACGGTCTGAACCCAGCTCGCGTACCGCTTTAACGGGCGAACAGCCCGACCCTTGGGACCTTGTCCAGCCCCAGGATGCGACGAGCCGACATCGAGGTGCCGAGCGAGGCCGTCGATGTGAACTCTTGGGCCTCACCAGCCTGTTATCCCCGGGGTAGCTTTTATCCGGTAAGCCACGGCCCTTCCACTCGGTACCGTGGGATCACTAAGCCCGACTTTCGTCTCTGCTCGACGCGTTGGTCTTGCAGTCAAGCTCCCTTCTGCCTTTACACTCTACGGCTGGTTTCCATTCAGCCTGAGGGAACCTTTGGGCGCCTCCGTTACCTTTTAGGAGGCGACCGCCCCAGTCAAACTGCCCACCTGGCA